>NZ_JBEXKG010000009.1:0-100408 GCF_040609555.1 Streptomyces sp. NPDC004658 | reverse complement strand
GCCGGGTGCCGGCGCGGCGCGCGGCCGGGCCGGTGTTGACCAGGACCCGGGCCGATCCGCGCTGCCACAGGTCGACGGGTTTGCCGCGGTGCCGGGCGGCCCGGGTGAAACCGAGGACGCCGAGCAGGGCGGTGACGGGTTCCGCGTCCGGGGTGAGGAGTTCGGCGAAGGCGACGCCGTCCGGGACGACCGGCGCGGGCAGCTCCGCGACGCCGGCGGCCTCCTGGAGGAGCAGCAGGGAGCGGTGGGCGTCGACGGCGGTGGGACCGGCGTCGGCCTGCCGGAAGACGTCGTTGAAGACCTCCAGGGAGAGCGGGCCGGTGTAGCCGGTGCGCAGCACGTGGGTGAGCAGGTCCGCGAGGTCGAAGCCGCCCTGGCCGGGGAAGCAGCGGTAGTGGCGGCTCCACTGCAGGACGTCCATGGCGAGCAGCGGGGCGTCCGCCAGTTGGAGGAAGAAGATCTTCTCGCCGGGGATGTCCTCGATGCCCTTGGGGTCGCTGCCCCGGGAGAGGATGTGGAAGCTGTCCAGGCAGGTGCCGAGGGCCGGGTGCCCGGCGGCCTCGACGATGCGCCAGGCGTGGTCGTACGTACTCACGTGCCGCCCCCAGGCGAGCGCCTCGTAGGCCACCCGGATGCCGAAGTCGGCGGCCAGATCGGCGAGTCGGCCGAGCTGCTCGGCGGCGAGGGCGTCGTCGTCCAGGGCGTCCGGTGAGACGCTGGAGCAGACGAGCACGGTGTCGGCGCCGAGCCGCCGCATCAGCTCGAACTTGTGGCGGGCACGGCGCAGGTTGCGCGCGAAGACCTCGTCCGGCACGGCCTCGATGTCCCGCATCGGCTGATAGAGGTCGACGGCGAGACCGAGGTCGGCGCAGCGGGCCCGGATCTCCTCGGGCGGAAGGGGGCTGGCGAGGAGGTCGTTCTCGAAGATCTCCACGCCGTCGAACCCGGCACGGGAGGCGGCGGTGAGCTTCTCGGTGAGGGATCCGCTGAGGGAGACGGTGGCGATGGAGGTGTGCACGGGGGGACTCCTTGGGATTCACGGTGCCTGTGCCGCGCGCCGGAGGGTGCGGGGGCTGTGTGCGACGGGTGGCTCCGCCGGGTGGGTGCGACCGCCACGACGGGCCCGCGGCCGTCAGCCGGCAGCGCTCCCCGAGCGCTCCGCCCCGGCCAGTTCCCCTATGTCGGCCAGCATCCGCCCGGTGTCCGGCTCCCGCCCGGTGAACAGCCGGAACGCGTCCGCGGCCTGGAAGACGGCCATCCCGCCCCCGCTCAGCACGGCGCAGCCGGCCGCCCGGGCGGCCCGCACCAGCTCCGTCTCCAGCGGCCGGTACACCACTTCGGCGACCCACAGGCCGGGCCTCAGCAACTCCGCCGGCAGCGGCAGACCGGGGTGGGCGGCCATACCGGTCGGCGTGGCGTGCACGAGGCCGTCGGCGTCGCGCAGCGACGCCTCCAGCCGGTCCGCCGTCGCCGTCCCCGCCCGGCCGGGGCCGAAGTGCCGCTGGAGGGAGGCCGCCAGGGCGGCGGCCCGGTCGGGCAGGGCGTCCACGACGGTGACCCGGCCGGCGCCGAGGGTGAGGACGGCGTGCGCGACGGCCGCACCGGCGCCGCCCGCGCCGAGCTGGACGACCCGCTCCATGGGGGCGTCCGGCAGACCGCGGGCGAAGGAGGCGGCGAAGCCGGTGACGTCGGTGTTGTGGCCGACGGCCCGGCCGCCGTCGAAGACGACGGTGTTGACCGCGCCGAGCGCCTCGGCCCGCGGGTCCAGCGCGTCCAGGTGCGGCAGGACGAGCTGCTTGCAGGGGTGGGTGATGTTCAGCCCGTCGAAGCCGAGGTCGCGGGCGGCGCGGACCAGGTCGCCGACCGCCTCCGGCGGCACGCCGAGGACATCGGTGTCGAGGAGCCGGTACAGGTACCGCAGGCCCTGCCGGTCCGCCTCCCGGTGGTGCAGGGCCGGGCTGAGCGAGGGGCCGATCCCGGCCCCGACCAGCCCGACGAGATACGAGTCCTTGGCCACGCGGGAACCTCCCGAGGCGGAGCTAATGTACGAACCAGTACGTTAGCTATATCAGCCGGCCGGGTGGTTCGGAAGACCCCCGCCGGGCGCCGGAGCACTGCTTCTACAATCACCGGCACGCGAACGAGCGCGCCGCCCCGGCGCCTCACGGCCCGAAGGACACCGATGACCAGCGTCGACGAACCGGTACGACCCGGCGGGCGGGTGCGCGACGCCGCCCGTACCAAGGCCGAGATCCTCGACGTGGCCACGCAGGAGTTCGCGCGGGCGGGGTACGACGGCGCCCGCGTGGACGAGATCGCCGCCCGCACCCGCACCACGAAGCGGATGATCTACTACTACTTCGGCGGCAAGGAGCAGCTGTTCACGGCCGTGCTGGAGCGGGCGTACGGGGTGATCCGGGACGCCGAGCAGGAGCTGGACGTGGACCACCTGGACCCGGTGGCCGCGATCCGGCGGCTGGCCGAGCTGACCTTCGACCACCACGAGCGGCACCCGGACTTCATCCGGCTGGTCAGCATCGAGAACATCCACGGTGCCGAGCACATCGCGGCCTCCGAGAAGCTGGGCCGGATCGGCTCCCCGGCGCTGGACGTGATCCGCCGCATCCTCGCCGCCGGGCAGGAGTCCGGGCTGTTCACGGCCGACGTGGACGCGGTCGACCTGCACGCGATGATCAGCTCGTTCTGCTTCTTCCGGGTCGCCAACCGGCACACCTTCGGCGCCCTGTTCGGCCGGGACCTGGTGGACCCGGCGCAGCGCGAGCACTACCGGACCATGCTCGGGGACATGGTGATCGCCTACCTGACGGCGGAGCGGGCGGCCGGCTGACGGTTCCGCGGGCGGGCCCGGCGGGCCCGGGACGCACGAACCCTTGACAGCGGGGAAACACGGGCGCAACATCCCACCCACCCCGACTAACTACCCAGTGGGTTAATTAGCCGCCGCGATCCGGCCCCGCCCCCGCTCACTCCCCCTCGCCTCCGCAGGGTGGAGTCCTCCCCGAAGGAGCACCGCCGTGTCCGTCCCCTCCCCTGCTCCCGACCCCGGCTCCGCCGCCCCGCCCGGCCAGCCCTGGAAGGCGGCCACGGCCGCCTGGATCGGCAGCGCACTGGAGTACTACGACTTCTTCCTGTACGGCAGCGCCGCCGCCCTGATCTTCCCCAAGGTCTTCTTCGACGCCTCCGACCCGGCGACCGCGACCCTGCTCTCGCTCGCCACCTTCGGCGTCGCCTATGCGGCCCGGCCCCTCGGCGCGCTGGTCCTCGGGCACGTCGGCGACCGGCTCGGCCGCAAGAAGATCATGGTGTTCACGCTGGTCCTGATGGGCCTGTCGACGTTCCTCATCGGCTGTCTGCCCACCCGCGCGCAGGTCGGCACGCTCGCACCCGTCCTGCTGATGCTGTGCCGCGTCCTTCAGGGCGTCTCGGCGGCCGGCGAGCAGGCCGGCGCCGGCTCGATGAGCCTGGAGCACGCGCCGCCGGACCGGCGCGGCTTCTTCACCAGCTTCACGCTCAGCGGCACCCAGGGCGGCCAGCTCATCGCCACGCTCGTCTTCATCGCCGTCGCCCAGCTGCCCGAGGACCAGCTGCTGTCCTGGGGGTGGCGGGTGCCGTTCTGGCTGAGCGTGGCCGTCGCCGTCGCCGGCTGGGTGATCCGGCGCCGGCTGCACGAGACCCCGGCCTTCGCGCGGCAGGCGGCGGACGGGGGCGTGGCCCGGCTGCCGCTCGCGGTGCTGCTGCGCGAGCACTGGGCGGACGTGCTGCGGGTGATCGCGGGCTCGCTCGTCGCGTCGGTCAGCACGGTCTTCACGGTGTGGGCACTGGCGTACGCCACGAGCGACACGGTCGGCATGTCCCGTACCGCGATGCTGTGGGTGGGCGCGCTGGCCAACCTGGTCGCGCTCGGCGCGATCCCGCTGTGGGCGACGCTGTCGGACCGGATCGGGCGCCGGCCGGTGTATCTGATCGGCGCGGCCGGCAGCGCGCTGGCGATGACCGGTTACCTGTGGGCGATCTCCACGGGCTCCTATCCGCTGACGCTGGTGCTCGGCGTCGTGGCCTTCGGCATCGTCTACAGCGCGGCGAACGGCGTGTGGCCCGCCTTCTACGGCGAGATGTTCACGACCCGGGTCCGGCTGTCCGGCCTCGCGATCGGCACGCAGACCGGTTTCGCGGTGGCCGGGTTCGCGGTCACCTTCGCCGCCGAGATCGCCGGTCCGGGCGGCGACGACTGGGCGGCGGTGGCCCTGTTCACGGCCGCGCTGTGCGTGCCGCCGGTGCTCGCCGCGCTCACCGCCCGCGAGACCCACCGGGTGCCGACGGAACTGCTCGGCGAGCGGGCCGCGCGGAAGGCGTCCCGCCGGGAGCGGGTTCCGGCCTGACACAGAGCGGGTTCCGGCCTGACACCGAAGGGTGCCGGGGGTGCCGGGGGTGCCGCTCTCCCGCGGGGGCGGGCGACCGGGCGATCAGGAGCCTGTGGCGGCGTCGAGCAGGGGGCCCAGTTCCTCCACGACCGTCGTGAGGGGCCGTACGTCCCGCTCGGCGCGCGCCATCAGGATCGCGCCCTCCAACGCGCTGATCATGAGGGTGGCGAGGGACTCGGCGCGCGCCGGTGGGACGCCCATGTCCGTCAGCGCCTCGGCGACCGGGCCCCGCCAGGTCGCGAACGCGGTGGCCGCCGCCTGACGGGTCGAGTCGCCGGAGGTGGCGCAGTCGACGGTGGCGGCGGCGACCGGGCATCCGCCCGCGAAGCCGTCGGCCGTGTACTCGTCGGCCCACTGCGCGGCCATCGCCGCGAACAGGCCGCTCGGCGTCGGCCGGTCGAGTCCGGCGAGGAAGCGGGCGATCCGCTTGCCCGCGTACCGGCCGGCCCACGCGACCGCCTCGTTGACCAGCTGTTCCTTGCCGCCCGGGAAGTAGTGCTGGAGGGAGCCGCGCGGTGCGTCCGCGTGCGCGGCGACCTCGCGCATGCCGGTCGCGGTGACCCCGTTGCGCCGGATGAGCTGGGCCGCGCTGAACACCATCCGCTCCCGCGGTCCGCGCCGCGCCTGCGTCATCGTCGACCTCCGTTCCGTTCGCCGCCACTCTATGACCGTCGTCATAGCGACGGCTACTATGACCGTTGTCATAGTCGGTCCGTGGCGCGGAGGCGGCCTGTCATGCACGTCGGATTCATCGGTCTCGGAGTGATGGGCCGGCCCATGGCCCTGCGCCTGGCGTCGGCCGGCACCCCCCTGGTGGTCTGGAACCGGACCCCGGAGCGCGCGGAGCCGCTGCGCGCCGCCGGCGCCGAGGTCGCCGCGGACGCCGGCGAGGTGTTCGCGCGGGCCGGGGTGGTGCTGCTGATGCTCGCCGACGAGGCGGCGGTGGACGCGGTCCTCGGCCGGGGCACGCCCGAGCTGGCCGCTCGGGTCGCGGGCCGCACGGTGGTCCACATGGGCACGACCTCCGCGGAGTACTCCCGCGCGCTGGAGGCCGACGTCCGCGCGGCCGGCGGCCGGTACGTCGAGGCGCCGGTCTCCGGGTCCCGGGTGCCGGCGGAGGAGGGGCAGCTGGTGGCCATGCTCGCCGGGGAGGAGGCCGCCGTGGCCGCCGTACGGCCGCTGCTCGCGCCGATGTGCCGGGAGGCGTTCGCGTGCGGTGCGGTGCCGGGCGCGCTGCTGATGAAGCTCGCGGTGAACATCTTCCTGATCACCCAGGTGACCGGCCTGACCGAGGCGTTCCACTTCGCCGAGCGGCAGGGCCTGGACCGACGGCTGTTCCTGGACGTCCTGGACGCGGGCCCGATGGCCAGCGGGGTGTCCCGGATGAAGGCGCCCAAGCTGCGCGAGCGGGACTTCGCGGTGCAGGCGGCGGCGCTGGACGTGCTGAAGAACAACCGGCTGATCGCCGAGGCCGCCCGCAAGGCGCATATCGCCTCGCCGCTCCTCGACGTGTGCCACACCCTGTTCGAGGAGACGGTGGCGCAGGGGCACGGCGGCGAGGACATGGTCGCCGTCCTCCGGGCGATCGAGGCTCGGACCGCCGAGGCACCGTGAACGGACGGGCCGGGCACGGGTGCCGGTGCGGGTGGGGGGCGGGTGCGGGGGCCGGTTCGGGTGCGGGGTGAGCGGCCCGCACCGGCCGCCGGGCCGACTTTCCGAGAGGCCGACTCTCCGAGGGGCCGTGAGCCGGCGGCCGGGCGCGCGCCGGCGCTATGAGGCGCCGCGAGCCGGGAGCCAGATGTCGACCGGCTCCGCGAGGCGCCGTGAGCGGGCAGCCGGGCACGGGCCGACTCTGAGAGGCGCCGTGAGCCGTCGACCGGGCGTGGGCCAACTTTCCGAGGCTCCGCGAGCCGTCGACCGGGCGCGGACCGGCGTTACGAGGCGCCGCGAGCCGGGAGCCAGGCGTCGGCCGGCTCCGCGAGGCGCCGTGGACCGGCGGCCGGGCATGGGCCGACTCTGCGACGCGCCGGGGAGCCGGGAGCCAGGCGTCGGCCGGCTCCGCGACGCGCCGTGAACGGGCCGTCGGTGTCAGCTCTTCGGGATGCCGTATGCCCGCTCGACGTGGAGCCGCACCACCAGGCGGCGGTCGCGGACCATCGCGGCCCGGTAGTCGTCCCAGTCCGGGTGCTCGCCGAGGACGTCCCGGTAGAGCCGGATCAGCTCCTCGACGGTCTCGTCGTGCGGGTCGGCGGCGACCGGCGTCAGCTCGGCGGTGCCCTCGGCCACGGTGTACGCCCAGCGGTCGTCGCTGGTGACGTGGTACGAGGCGCGCGGGTCCCGGCGGAGGTTGCGGGTCTTGGCGCGGTCGTCGGTGACCGAGATCCGGATGATCCGCTCGTCGGGGTAGTAGGCGTGGCTGACGTTCGACAGCTGGGGGCGGCCGTCGCGCCGGAGGGTGACCAGTACGCCGGCGTGTCCTGCGGAGAGGAGGCCGAGCAGCGCGTCCTGCGGGGAGTCCTGAGTCATACCGGGGTCAACTCACGGCGGCGCCCCGGGCATTCCCCGTCCACACGGAGCGGTAGACAGTGTCTACGCCCACCTGGTAGACACTGTCTATGACCGATTCCGACGCGGGCCTGCGGGCCCGGCTGGTGGACGTGGGCGTGGAGCTGCTGGCAGCCGAGGGCCTCCAGGCGCTGACCCTGCGGGAGATCGCCCGGCGCGCGGGCGTCTCGCACGGGGCGCCGCGCCGCTACTTCCCCACCCACCTGGAGCTGCTCTCCGCCATCGCCCGGCGGGGCTTCGCCGATCTGGCCGCGCGGGCACAGGCGACGCTGGAGCAGCAGACCGGGGGGCCGCGCGCCCACGTGGCGGCGCTGGCGCGGACGTACCTGGAGTTCGCGCTGGAGCGGCCCGGCATGTACGAACTGATGTTCCGTCATGACCTGCTGGAGAGCGGTCACCTGGGGCTGCGGGACACGAGCCTTCCGCTGTTCACCCTGCTGACCCGGCTGATCGGTGACGCGGACCCCGATGCCGACGCCCGGCGGACGGCGGGCGCCCTGTGGGCGAACCTGCACGGCATGGCCCAGCTGTGGCGCTGGCGCAGTCTGCAACTCGCGCTGGAAGAAGAGGACTTCCGCCCCCTGCTCGACACCGTGCTCGCCGCGCACCTGGGCGCTCCCCGGGACGGCCGGTGAACCGGCCCTGGACGCTGGCGAGCAGCGTGGCCGGCGCGGTGGTGGTCGCGCTGGACGGTACGGTCCTCACGGTGGCGCAACCCAGTCTGCAACGGGAGTTCGACGCGTCGTTCGCCCAGGTCCAGTGGACCAGTACCGCCTATCTGGTCGCGGTGGCGAGCCTGCTGGTCTTCGCGGGGCGGCTCGGTGACCGGTACGGACAGCGGCGGGTGTTCGGGCTCGGCCTGCTGGGCTTCGGTGCCGCCTCGGTCGGGATCGGCCTCGCGCCCGGGGTGGGATGGGTGATCGGACTGCGGGCGGCGCAGGGTGTGTTCGGGGCGCTGTTGCAGCCGGCCACGCTGGGCATGCTGCGCGCCGCGTACCCGCCGGACCGGCTCGCGTCGCCGCTGGCCGTGCGGACCGCCGCGATCGGGCTGGCGGCGGCAGCGGGACCGCTGGTCGGCGGTGCGCTGGTGACCGGTCTCGGCTGGCGGGCGGTGTTCTTCGTCAACGTACTGCCCGCGCTCGCCTTCGGCCTGCCGGCTCTCCTCCGCCCCGAACGGTCGCCGGTACCCGTCCGGACCCCGCTGGACCTGCCCGGGGCCGTGCTGCTCGCGCTGACCCTGGCCGGCCTGGTGTACGCGGTCACGGCCCGGCCGGTCTCGGGGGCGGGCCTCGCCCTGTCCGGGGTGACGGCGGCCGTCCTCGTCCGGCACGAGCGGCGCACGGCGAGCCCCCTGCTGCCGCCCGGGGTGATCGGCTCGCGTGCGGTCGGGGCGGCGCTCGGTGTCCTGGTCGCCGTCTCGGCGTCCCTGTCCGGCACGCTGTTCGTCGCCACGTATGTGCTCCAGCGCCACCTCGGCCTCGATCCGTTCGACAGTGCCCTGCGCAGCCTGCCGCTCGCCGTGTTCCTGGTGGCCTCGGCGTCGCTGTGCCCCGCCCTGCTGCGCCGGTGCGGTGCGCGGGCGACGACGGCGGGGGCGACGACGGTGCTCGCACTCGGCGTCCTCGTGCTGTCCGGGGCCACCGGCGCGCCCGCGCTCGGGTGCGGGTTCGCGCTGCTGGGTGCCGGGTTCGGCACGGTGATGGTGGCGGCCACCCACGTGATCGTGCGGCGGGCGGAGGTGACGGTGGCCGGGGTCGCGGGCGGGTTGCAGCAGACCGCGCTGAACGTCGGCCCGGCCGTCGGCGTGGCCGGCGCGACCGCGCTGCTGAGCACCGGCACCGGACCGACCCTGCTCACCCTGGCGGCCCTGACCACCCTCGCCCTCCCGGCGACCCGCGCGCTCCCCGGCCGTACCCGCCCCGCCCCACCGGCGGCGACCGCGCCCCCCGCGGAGGCCGAATCGCTCACCCACCGCGGCTGAACCCGTTCCCCGGCCGCCACCCGCTCCATCGAACCCGTTCCCCGGCCGCCACCCGCCCACTGAACCCGCTCCCGCCGCCCCGCAGACGTCGAATCGATCACACACCCCCCGGATGACCCGGTCCGGGCCGGTGGTCCTGCGCGACGATGAGAGGTGGGTGCGGGCCCGGGCGGCAGGCGGGACGCACCGGGGACGACGCGACCGGAGGAGAGCGATGGGACAGCTGCGACAGGATGTGGAGCCGGCGGAGGCGGGGCTGGACGCCGAGGCGCTGGACCGCCTGGACCGGCACTTCGCCCGGCACGTCGACGCGGGACGTCTGCCCGGCTACCTGGTGGCCGTGGCCCGCGGCGGCCGGGTCGCCCATCTGACCACGTACGGCCTGCGGGACCTGGCCGCCGGGCTGCCGGTCGAGCCGGACACGCTGTGGCGGATCTACTCGATGACCAAGCCGGTCACCGCGGTCGCGGTGCTGCTGCTGGTGCAGGAGGGCCGGCTGTCCCTGGACGACCCGCTGGACCGCCATCTGCCCGCCTTCGCCGACCCGCGTGTCCACGTGGAGGGTTCGGGCGCCGACGTGCGGACCCGTCCGGCCGCCGGGCCGATCCTGATCCGCCATCTGCTCACCCACACCGCGGGCCTGACCTTCGGCTTCTACTACCGCCACCCCGTCGACGCGCTCTACCGCGAGGCGGGCCTGGAGTACTCGGTGCCGCCGGGCAAGGACCTCGCCGAGACCGTCGAGGTCTACGCGCGCATGCCGCTCCAGTTCGACCCGGGGACCCAGTGGAACTACTCGGTCGCCTCCAACGTGCTGGGCCGGGTGATCGAGGTGGTGTCCGGGCAGCCGCTGGACGCGTTCTTCGCCGAGCGGATCCTCGGCCCGCTCGGCATGACCGACACCGGCTTCCACATCACGCCCGGACAGGAGGACCGGCTGGCCGAGCTGTACGGCGAGACGGACGAGGGCGGGATCGAGCCGGTGCCGGGCCTGCCGGTGCGCGGCCGGCCGCGGTTCCTGTCCGGCAGCGGCGGCCTGGTCTCCTCCGCGTACGACTTCCACCGGTTCATGGAGCTGCTGCGCCGGGGCGGCGAGCTGGACGGCGTACGGCTGCTGGCCCCGGAGACGCTCGCCCTGATGACCCGCAACCAGCTGCCGGGCGGGGCCACCATCCGCTCCTTCGGCGCCCCGGTCCACCGGGAACCGGGCATGGACGGCCTGGGCTTCGGCTTCAACGTCTCCGTCGTCACCGACCCCGCCCGCACCCTGGCCCCGTCCCACCTCGGCACCTACGGCTGGACCGGCGTGGCCACCACCGCGTTCTGGGTCGACCCGGCGCACGACCTGACCGTGCAGTTCATGAGCCAGGTGCGCCCGAAGAAGCTGAAGGTCTTCCCCGAGCTGCGGCGGCTGGTGCACGAGGCGGTGAAGGACTGACCCGGCGGGCGGCTACTGGCCCAGGGTCAGCGTGAACTCCAGCCCGTCGTCCGCGAGTTCGGCCAGCCAGCGGTCCGCGCGCTGGGCGGTCTCCGCCGCCCGGTGCACACCGGCCCGCAGGCTGCCGTCCAGGATGTGCCGGACGCCGAGGGCGAGGGGACGCGAGACGCAGCGGGCCATCGCGGACTCCTCGGCGTCACCGGTCAGGTCGAGCAGGTAGGCGCCGGTCCAGTGCCGGCCCTCGCCCGCGTCGACTTCGAGGGAGACGGAGAGCACCACCCGGTCGCGGTCGGCGTCCGTGGTCGGATGGGCCGCCGCCAAGTGCCGTGCCAGGGCGGCGATCCGCCCGTCGTCGCCCGTCGTCAGCTCCGCGAAGACCGGCTCCCACGCCTTCAGCCAGCCGTCCAGCCGGAGGGTGCCCCGGACGAAGGTGCGCGGGGTCCAGACGGCGGGCAGGCCGTACTGGGCGACGAAGGGGATGCTGTCGCGGTTGGGGTAGGCCTCGAAGGTCTCGCCGCCCAGGACGAGCGGCCGGGTCGCCTCCCAGGGCCGGTCGGCCGTCGTCTCGACGCCGTCCTCCAGATACCGCGCGGGCGAGCGCAGGGCGCCGAGCACACCGAGCGGCGCCCAGCTGAAGCGGTAGCGGAAGTCGTTCGGCACGGCCGGTACGCCGCCGCAGTACGAAGTGAGCCGGTAGGAGGCCGGGGTGTGCTCGCCGACGCGCGCCCGGGCCCGGCCGATGAGGCTGTGCGCGAAGAGGTGGTCGACGCCCGGGTCCAGGCCGGTCTCGGTGAGCACGACGACGCCCGCCGCCCGCGCGGCTTCCGCCTGCGCCAGCAGCTCCGGCGACACATAGCTGGAGCAGGCGAAGTGCGCCCCGGCCCGCACGCAGACGGCCAGCAGCCCGGCGTGCTCGGGCGCCGGCAGCATCGACACCACGACGTCGCCGGGCTCCAGCGCTGCGGCGAGGGCGTCCGGCGCGGTGAGGGCGCGGGGCTCCGCCCGTCCGGTCAGGCCGAGCCCGGCCAGCGCCTCGGCCGCGCGGTCCTCGGTGCGGTGCCACAGCAGGACCCGGCCGGCCGTACGGCACAGGCCGGCCAGCCCGCTGCCGGTGGACAGTCCGGCGCCGACCCAGTGGACGGTTCCGCTCGCCGGGACGCGGTCGGTCATGAGCGCGACCCCCCTCCCCCGGTGCCGAGTTCACGGCAGGCCTGGTGGAACCGGTCGAGGCAGCGGCCCCAGGCACCGCCCGGGCCGAAGGCGAGCAGCTGCGGCAGCAGGGCCGCCGAGAAGTCGACGCTGGACTCCCGGGGCAGCAGCGACGGCAGGTTGTCGATGGCGATCAGGTCCAGCGGCGGCTCCTTGCGCAGGCGGCGCACGGGCTCGGTCCAGTCCGTCGTACGGTCGTAGACCGGCAGGACGTTGAACGGCGAGCCCACGTCACAGGTGACGTCGCACAGGGTGCGCAGCCGGCGGGCCGGGGAGTCAAGGTCCTCCTCGCGCAGGAACGGCGGGACCGGGCCGGTGGCGAGGACCGCGTTCACCATCACGTCGTGCCCGAGCAGGGCCCGCCGGTCCAGGTCGCGGGTCTCCGCCAGGTCCCAGCGGATCGCCTCGACGCCCGCCGTGCCGAAGGCCGCCGACGCGCCGCGCCCGCTGCGCCCGAGGGCGCCGATCACCAGCGCCGTGAACTCCGTGTCCCCGGCGGCCGGCCGCAGTACGGCGTCCAGGTCGTCCTGCGTGGTGGGGGTGAGCGGTGCCGTCAGCCGGCCCCGGTGCTGGAGCACGGCGAGCGCGGCGCCCAGGTACCCCGCCCAGTAGCCGAAGGCGGCGAGCCGGCGGCCCTCGTCGTCCACCAGGTACTCCAGGTCCAGCAGCGCCCCGCCGCCGGCCGCGAACCGGCGCAGCAGCTCGGCGGCGCCCGGCTGCTGCTTGTAGGCGTGCCCGAAGAAGATGTGCCGGTGGATCAACTCGACGGGTTCGTCGGGGAGTTCCTTGAGGCCGAGGATCACGGCGTCGCGGGGTGCCGTCACCCAGGAGCCCGCCGGGGCACGGCGGCAGCCGGCCGCCTCGTACTCCTCGATCGGGAAGATCCGCTGCGGGGACTCCTCGACGGTCAGCGCGATCCCGCTGTCGACCAGGCGGCGGGCGTCGGCGGGGACGACGGGCGTGCGCCGTTCGGTCGTACGGGGCTCGTGGCGCAGCCACAGGTGGAGCTCGGTCATACCGGGTTGGCCTCCGGGCGCGGGGCGTCGGCCGCGAACCGGCCGGCGCTCAGGGGGCTGATGTCCAGGAAGGGTACGCGGCCCAGGCACAGGTCGCGGATCACCTCGCCGACGGCCGGCCGTGAAGGAAGCCGTGCCCGGAGAAGCCGGTGGCGTACATGGACCGCGACACCGTGGGCGCCTCGCCGATCAGGGCGTTGTGGTCGGGTGTGTTCTCGTACCGGCCCGCCCAGCCGCCGGTGCGGGGGCGGGCCGAGCAGGGCGGGGGCGCGTTGCCGCATCGCCTCGGCGAGTCGCGGGATCCACCGGTCGCGGGTGTCGTACGCGGCGGCCAGCAGGCCGTCGGTGCGGATCAGCGGGGGGAGGCGGCGGGCGTCCCGTTCGGCGCGGACGACGTCCCGCACGCCGGCGCATGCCAGGTGCCGGGCGACGCTCGTACCGATCACCCCGCCGCCGACGATGACCGCCTCGGCCCGAAGGTTCACGCCGCCGCCTCCTTCACCGCGCCCCGCGCCCGTCGCCTGTTCCCTTTCCGGAACTCCGCCCGCCGAACCGGCGACCGGGCACTCAGGAACCGTGGGCGACGGCGTCCAGATGGGGCAGGTGGTGGTCCATCCGCTCCCGCTTGGTCCGCAGGTAGGTGATGTTGCTCTCGCACGGCTCGATCAGCAGCGGCACCTGCTCGGCGACCTGGACGCCGTGCCGGACCAGCGCCTCCCGCTTGCGCGGGTTGTTGGACATCAGCCGTACCGAGCGCACTCCCAGGTCGCGCAGAATCTCGGCGGCCACGCCGTAGTCGCGGGCGTCGACCGGCAGGCCCAGCGCCAGGTTCGCCTCCACCGTGTCCAGGCCCTCCGCCTGGAGCGCCATCGCGCGCAGCTTGGCGAGCAGCCCGATGCCGCGGCCCTCGTGCCCCCTCAAGTAGACGACGATGCCGCTGCCTTCGGCGACGACCGCGCGCAGGGCGGCCTCCAGCTGGTCCCCGCACTCGCAGTGCCGGGAGCCGAACGCGTCCCCGGTCAGGCACTCCGAGTGGAGCCGGGTCAGCACGTTGTCGGTGCCGATCTCGCCGTACACCAGGGCCACTTGCTCGTCACCGCGGTCGTGGTCCAGGTAGCCGATCGCCTGGAATTTCCCGTACACGGTGGGCAGCGGTGCATTCACGACGCGTTCCGCGCCGGAACGCCGCGGGGACTTCTTGCCGAGTACGCCGATGTTGACGCCGGTGTTTTCTGTCATGATCTGATTCCTAAGCAGAGACGAAAGGCCGTGAAAAGATGAGTGGTTCGGGCGCGCGGACGGCGGCGTACGGGGTGGTGAGCGGTGTGGTGCCGACGGACACCACGCAGGATGTACGGACCCGGGGGGCGGGCGTGTCAGCACAGGTCGCCGTCCTTCCCGTGGGGAGCTTCGAACAGCACGGTCCGTTCCTTCCGCTGGCGACCGACACGCTGGTCGCCTGCGCCGTGGCGCGGGAGATCGCCGCCGCGTACCCGGTGCACCTCCTCCCTCCGGTGACCGTCTCCTGCTCGCACGAGCACGCGGCCTGGCCGGGAACCGTCAGCATCTCCGCCGTGACCCTGCACGCGGTGGTCTCGGACATCGCGGCGTCGCTGCGCCGCTCGGGCGTCGACGCGCTGGTCGTCGTCAACGGGCACGGCGGCAACTACGTGCTGGGCAACGTCGTCCAGGAGGCCTCCGCGCGCGGCGAGCGGATGGCGCTGTTCCCGGCCGCCGAGGACTGGGAGGCGGCACGGGAGCGGGCCGGGGTGGTCACGTCGCTGCTCACCGACATGCACGCGGGTGAAATCGAGACCTCGATTCTGCTGCACGCTCACCCCGAATTCGTCCGCCCTGGTCACGAGTCCGCCGATTTCATCGCCGACGACCGTCGTCATCTGCTCACCGTGGGAATGTCCGCCTATACCGAATCGGGCGTCATCGGCCGTCCTTCCCTGGGTTCGGCGGAAAAGGGAAAGGAACTGCTGGCGAGCCTGGCGGAATCCTTCGACCCGTATTTCAGGCTGCTCACCTCGGCGCCGGACCGGGACTGACCCCGGCCGGCGACCGCCGGCCGGCCGGGACCCGTGGGGGCGGCCCCGGCCGGCGGGCGGTCGTCGGGGGCGGGGGACGGTTCGGCGGGTGCCGCGGCGGGCCGACTGCGCAGGGTCTCGTACCCGCGCCGGAGCAGGACGGCGGCGCCGGGCAGGCTCGCCACGAAGCTCAGCACACCGTAGACGACGGCGACCGCGACTCCGGTGTCCGCGCCGAGTCCCGCCGCGCCGAACGCCCAGGCGGTGACGCCCTCGCGGGGGCCGAAACCGCCGACGTTCAGCGGCAGCCCCATGGCCAGCAGCGCCAGTACCGCGAGCGGCAGCAGCACCGCGACCGGTGCGGCCGAGCCGGCGACCCGGGCCGCCACGACGAACATGACCAGATGCCCGGCCAGGACGACCGCGGAGGACAGTGCGACCCCCGGCCCGCTGCGCCGGGACGCCAGCCCCTGGCGGGCCTCGCCGAGCGTCCGGCGCAGCGCGCCGTGCGGGCGGCCCGGCGCACGGTTCATCCGGACGGCGAGTACGACGGCCAGCGCGCCGACCGCGGCCAGCACCGCGAGCGGGGCGAAGCCACGGGCCTCGGCGCGCACCGGCGACGGCAGGGCCAGCAGCACCGCCGCGCCCGCCACGGCCAGCGCGATCTGCCCCGCGACCCGCTCCAGCACGACCGCCTTCACCCCGCGCCGCACGTCACCCGTGCTCTGCCCGTGCCGGACCGCCCGGTGCACATCGCCCAGGATGCCCCCGGGCAGGGCCGCGTTCAGGAACAGCGCACGGTAGTAGTCGGCCACGGCCGGACCCAGCGGCAGCCGCAGCCGCAGGCCCCGGGCCACCAGCTGCCAGCGCCACGCGCTGCACACGGTGGTGACCGCGCCGATGCCCAGCGCCACCAGCACCGTCACCGCGTCGATCCGCCGCAGCCCGTCCAGCAGGGGACCGGTACCGAGCCGCCACAGCAGCGCGGCGAGGAGGACGGTTCCGACGAGGGTGCCGGCATGGGTGCGCACGGCCCGGGAGGTGAGGCGCCGGGGACTGGGGGAACCCTGCGCCTGCGTCACGGGCGTGCCCTCCGGAGCCGGCCCGGGGGCCGCGCACGCCGGTCCCGCCGGTGCCGTACGCGCGTACGTGCCGGTGTCCGCATCCGGCGTCGGCGTACGCGCCTCCCTGCCGATGCCCGCCTCCGCCGGCACCCGCGTGCCCGCCGTCGTCGTCCTGCCGTTCACGCCGCCACGCCCCTCGGCCGGGGCAGCGCCAGCAGGTCGGTGTGGTGGACGGTGACCCGCAGCGCGCCGGCCGCGCAGGCGGCGAGCCGCGCGTCCAGATAGGTCTCCGCCCGGTCGCCCAGTTCCGGCCGCTGCTCGACGGCCGCGCCCACCCAGCCGCGCAGCCACTGCTCGGTCAGCGCGGCCTCGCCGGCGCCGAGCCGCCACGGGCTCGCGTGCACCCGGACGGTCGCCCCGCGCTCCGCGAAGGCCTCGCAGGCCACGGTGACCGCGTCCGGGCCGAGCAACCCGGTGCGCCGCTGGTGGGCGTTGAACGCCTCGGTGATCTCGGCGTCCAGCGGGTCCTTCGGGGTGAGTTCGACGCGTCCCGCGACGGAGAGGGTGAGCAGGGCCGGGCAGCCGGCGCCCGCGCAGGCGTCCGCCAGGGTCTCGATGTCCTCCCGGGTGAGCACGTCGAGCAGGGCGGAGGCGGTCACCAGCGAGGCCCCGGTCAGCGCGTCCGGGGTGAGCCGCGCGACGTCACCGCGCCGGGTCTCGACCGTGACGCGGCTGCCGTCGGCCGCGGTGCGGGGGGAGGCCACGGCGGCGAAGTGCAGCAGGTAGGGATCGCGGTCGTGGAGGATCCAGTGCTGGGCACCGTCGAGGCGGGGCGCGAGCCAGCGGCCCATCGAGCCGGTGCCGCAGCCCAGGTCGTGCACGACCAGTCCGCCGGAGCGGCGCGGCAGGTTGGCCAGCCGGATCCGCAGCGGGTCGAGCAGTTCCTGCGCGCGGGCCGCCGCGTCGGCGCCTTCCCGCAGTTGCAGCCACTCGGGCGCGTACCGAGGGGCGTCCTCCGGGTCGCCGTCCCGCAGCCGTACGGTGGCCCGCTCCCCGGGACGGGCCACGGGCCCCGCACCGGCGATGACCGGACCCGCGGTGCCGTCGGCGCCGGGCTCCCCCGGCCCGGAAGAGCCCATGTCACCGCTCTCCCCGCCGGGTGCCTCCGCGCCCACCTCCATGTCCACGGTCTCCACGCCCGGTACCTCCTCGCTCCGCGCACCCGCGGCACCCTGCACGAACTCTTCCGCGGCGGGCCCGGGCTGAGCGGGAATCAGCCCGTCCGCAGCGGACCGGACGCTCACCGCGTCACCATCCCGCGACCCACCCGGCTCCCACCGCACCGGCGCCGTCTCCGCGCCCCTGTCCCCGTGCCCGCTCACGCCGTCCTCCCCGGTGCTTCCGGGAGGCGGCCGAGGACCGCGGCCAGGCTGCGGGCGGTGGCCGCCCAGCCGTCGAGGGCGGCGCGGCGGCCACGGGCCGCGGCCTTCAGGCGGCGGCGCACGTCGGGTTCGCCGAACCAGCCGCGCAGTTCGGCGGCGAGCGCGGCGGGGTCCTCCGGCGGGACGAGGATGCCGGGCACCCCGCCGTCCGGCGCGCGGCCGACCGCCTCGGGCAGGCCGCCGACATCGGTCGCGAGCACGGGGATGCCCCGGGCGAGGGCCTCGGTGACCGCCATGCCGTAGGTCTCGGCGTAGGAGGTGAGGACCATCAGGTCGGCGGCGGCGTAGGAGGCGTCGAGGTCGGCGCCGGAGCGGGGACCGGTGAGGTGCAGCCGGTCGGTGAGGCCGTACCGGGCGATCAGTTCCCGCAGACGGGCCACGTACCCGGGGTCGTGGCCGAGGCCGCCGACGCACTCGCAGGTCCACGGCAGGTCCCGGACCGCCGCGAGCGCCTCCACCAGCCGGTGCTGGCCCTTGCGCGGGGTCACGGCGGCCACGCACAGCAGCCGGGAGACGCCGTCGGTGCCGGGGGCGAGGGGCGCGATGTCGGCGCCGGGCGCGGCCACGTGCACCCGGTCGGGGGCGAGTCCGTGGTGGGAGACGAGCCGGCGGACCGCCCAGTCGCTGGTGGCGATCACCGCGGGCACGGCCCGCAGCACCGCCCGCTCGCGCGCGTCCAGGTCGGCGGCGACGGCCGGGTCCAGGCCGGTCTCGTCACCGAGGGGGAGATGGACGAGGACCGCGAGCCGCAGGCGCTGCGCCTCGGGTACGACGGTCTCGGGGACTCCGCAGGCGACGAGGCCGTCCAGGAGGACGACGGAGTCGTCCGGGAGGCTCCGGAGCGTACGGGCGAGCGCTTCGCGGGCGGCGGCGTCCGGGCGCGGCCAGCCGCCGGGCACGGCGTGCCGGGTGACCCGCCAGCCGAAGCCGGGCAGGTCCAGGCAGACCCGGCGGTCGTAGGCGTTGCCGCCGCTGGGCGCGGCCGGGTCGTCGACGCCGCCCGGCATCACGAAGTGCACACTGCGCAGGGACATGGGGACGATTCCGGCGTTCGGGGCGGCGGTGGGCTGCGCGGGCACGTACGCGAGGCGGGCCCGCTCCACGGTCAGGTCGGTCACAGGCCACGCTCGTAACTCGCCCACGCGATGTGCGACTCGTGGAGCGTGACGGTGATCCCGGCGAGACCCTTGGCGCCCTCGCCGAGCGCGCCCTTCGCGATCCGTTCGGCGAGCCGGTCGGCGATGACCTTGGCCAGGAACTCCGTGGAGGTGTTGATGCCGGCGAACTCGGGCTCGTCGTCCAGGTTCCGGTAGTTCAGCTCCGCGGTGATGGTGCGCAGTTCCTGCGTGGCCAGGCCGATGTCGACCACGATGTTGTCCTCGTCCAGCTGCTCGCGGCGGAATGTCGCGTCCACCAGGAACGTGGCGCCGTGCAGGCGCTGCGCGGGCCCGAAGACCTCGCCGCGGAAGCTGTGGGCGATCATGATGTGATCGCGGACGGTGATGCTGAACAACGGACGACCCTCCAGGTGCGGCGCGTCTGGTCCCCCGCCTTGCCCGCCGGGGGATGCCGTGTAGTACGGCTCTTCGCTTCCCCGTGTTCAGCCGTTCCTCACTCTTTTCTCAGGTCAGGCCGGTCCCGTGTACCGGACCCGGTGGCACAGGGCGGGGATCTCACCGGACGCCAGCCTGGGCATCACCTCCGGGAGTTCCTCGAAAGCGCTCTCCCCGGTGATGAGCGCGTCCAGCGCCGGGTCGGCGAGCAGGTCCAGGGCGAGCGCCATCCGGTCGGCGTAGGTACGGCCGGGGCGAGCGGCCGGGGAGACGGTGCCGACCTGGCTGCTGCGCACGGTGAGCCGGCGGGAGTGGAAGGCCTCGCCGAGCGGCAGGGTCACGCGCCGGTCGCCGTACCAGCTCATCTCCACGACCGTGCCCTCGGGGGCGAGGAGTTGCAGGGCCCGGGTGAGGCCGGCCTCGGTGGCGCTGGCGTGGACGACGAGGTCGCAGTCGCCGAGGGCGTCGGCCGGTGCGGCGAAGTCGACGCCGAGCGCCTCGGCGGTCTTCGCGCGGGCCGGGTCGGCGTCGACCAGCTGGAGGCGGACGCCGGGGAAGCGGGCGAGCAGCGCGGCGACCGCGCAGCCGACCATGCCGCCGCCGACGACCGCGATCCGGTCACCGAGCAGCGGCGTAGCGTCCCACAGGGCGTTGACGGCGGTCTCGACGGTTCCGGCGAGCACGGCCCGCCCGGCGGGGACCCGCTCGGGCACCACGGTGACGGCGCTCACCGGAACGACGTAACGGCTCTGGTGCGGGTACAGGCAGAAGACGGTACGGCCGACCAGCGCGGCCGGGCCCGCCTCGACCACGCCGACGCTGAGGTAGCCGTACTTCACCGGGCCCGGGAAGTCACCCTCCTGGAACGGTGCCCGCATCACGGTGTGCTGGCTCTCCGGCACCCCGCCCCGGAAGACGAGGGTCTCCGTGCCCCGGCTGACCGCGGAGTACAGGGCCCGCACCAGGACCTCGTCCTCCGCGGGCTCCGCGAGGGTGACGTCGCGCAGCTCCCCGTGGCCGGGCGAGCGGAGCCAGAACGCGCGGGCCGAACGGTTCATCGGCATCCTCCTGAACGATCGGGAAGTTGTTCACGTACCGAGTTGTGCACAGGCCGCGCACAGTACGCGGCGTTGATCGACTCTGTCACTCGGCCGGAGGGTGAGCGGTGGCCCTGAACAACACGTATGACGCGAGGCTCCAGCAGGAGACCGCTGTGGGAGCGGGTGTGCAGATCCTGCTGCTGGCCCTGCTCGGCTCGGCGATCGGCATGGGGCCGGCCGGCTGGCTGACGGGGCTCGCCTTCGCGTTCGCCACCTGGGCGGTCCTCTCCCGGGCCGTGCACCGCTCCCGGCTGCGCTCCTTCGGCCCCGCGAACCGGGTCACGCTGGGCCGGGCCACCCTGGTCGGCGGGGTGACCGCGCTGGTCGCGGACTCCTTCGAGAGCGCGCCGCCGGTGACGCTGCTGGTCGCGCTGACCGCCGTGGCCCTGCTGCTGGACGGCGTGGACGGCAAGGTCGCCCGCCGCACCGGCACCTCCTCCGCGCTCGGGGCGCGCTTCGACATGGAGGTGGACGCGTTCCTCATCCTGGTGCTGAGCGTGTACGTGTCCACGCAGCTCGGCCCGTGGGTCCTCCTGATCGGCGGCATGCGCTACGCGTTCGTCGCCGCGGCCCGGCTCGCCCCCTGGCTGACGGCCCCGCTGCCGCCGTCGTTCGCCCGCAAGACCGTGGCGGCGGTCCAGGGCGTCTGCCTGCTGGTCGCGGGCGCGGACCTGCTCCCCCACGCGGCGAACCTCACGATCGTCCTGCTGGCGCTGGGTTCGCTGGTGTGGTCGTTCGGGCGGGATGTGCGGTGGCTGTGGGCGAACGCGCGGACCACCGCCTTCGAGGACACGGTGCCCGAGTCCGTCGGGCTGGAACTGGTGCCGTCGGGGCGCTGACGGCGCTCCCCCCCGGCAGGCCGACACCGGCCGGGACCACCTGTCCCCCGCCCCCACGGCTCCCCCGATCGCTCACCCCGATGTACTCCGGGTATGCCCCCGCCCGGGTACGCGCCCCCGCCCGTGTCCATGGGGCAGCGGCTCCTGACCCCCCGTGAGGAAGCCCGCCCCTCCCCTCGCTGAAGAGGCACGGCCACCCCCACCGTGCCGCCACCCCCACCGCGCCACCGCCCGCGCAGCGTTCCGCCGGGAGCGCATTGGCGTCAGTCAGTGCCCGAGTCACGACCGCCAGAACCTGAGTATCAGCATCAATGTCAGTGCCGGGCGATATCCTCAAGAGCGCTTGTGACACATGTGTCTTCAGACCACGGGGGGTGTCCATGCAAGGCCGTGATCACGGCTTCCCACAGGACTGCCCGGGTGATCACCCGGGCATGTCGACCGAGGCGGGAATCGACGTCCAGCGGCAGCTGGAGTCCCTCATCCAGGACTTCCGCACCGGCGACCGCCCGATGCCGGTCATCGTGCTGCACGCCGAGGACCCCGCGGACGACGACCGCGTGACCGAACTCGTCGACGAGCTGCGCGAGGGGCAGCAGCACCACGGGACGCGCCTGGCCGTCGCCCCGACCGAGCCGCAGCCGGGGGACGTCGACCCCCTGGCCAGGGCCACGCGGCTGCTGTGGGACCTAGGCGACTCCCGGAAGTGGGGCGGCCGGTCCGCCGCCTACCGGCCCTACTCCTTTCCGCGCCTCAACCTCGTCCGCGCCCTCCAGGAGGCCACCGACGCCCCGGAGATGCGCGAGCACTGGCCGACCGCGCCCGCCGGCACACCGGACGGCAACGCACAGCGGGAACAGGCCCAGACGCAGCTGCTGCGCATCCTCGCCCGGCAGCGCTGGCGGCCCCGCAGGCCCTCGCGCTGGCACCGGCAGTTACTCCTCAACGACGTGCAGCAGTTCCTGCCCATGGGCATCCTGGGCGCGTTCACCGCGCTGCTCACCCGCCCCGAGTGGTACGTCGCCGCTCTGGCGGGCATCGGGCTGATGGTCCTGCTCGCCGGCCTCAACCACGTACCCGGACGCGCTCCCCTCTTCCTGTGGCTGCGCAGGGAGAGCCGGTGGTTCCTGACCACGACGTTCCTCCAGTCCGCCGCCCGCCGCCGGTCGACCAGCGTGCGGCTGCTGCGCCCCGTCAACTCCTGGAGGGCGATAGCCGCCCGCGCCTACGACGTGGCCGAGGCGATGCGGGAGGGCGGCCCGTTCCCCCTCCAGCTGTACGTGCTGGCGCTGTTCGAGGACCTGCGGGACAACCACCGGCGCGGCAGCTGGGACCTGCGAGGGCTGAAGCGGACGCGTCCGCCCGTGCTGTTCCTGCGCCGGATCAGCCGGGAGAACGGCGGCGTCGAACTGATCAGGGCGGTCAGCGACGTCCGCAGCCGGCGCAGCGAGCTGGACCCGCTGCTGATCGTGGCGGGCGTGGCGACGGGCGACGCGGCGCTGCTCGACCGCGGCACGGACACGGAGCCACCGGCCGGCCGGCCGCAGCCCCCGCCCTGGCGCCTCCAGCAGCGGTTGCGGCACTGGTACGACGAGTGGGCGGGGAACCTCCGCGCCGACCAGTCGCCGAGCCGGACCAACGCCCTGCCCTGGGTGCTGAGGGTGCCGCTGCCCCGCGACGAGCTGGTGCAGTTGCGGCAGACGGACTGGCGGTGCGTGCGTGCGAGACACCGTCCGCCCCTCGCCCGCGTGGTGTGGTCGGCGTACAGCCTGGTCCTCGTGCTCGTCCTCGTCGGCACCGCGGGTGTCGTGCACTCCCTCGAACTGCACCGTGCGTACTGCTCGGCGGGCCTGGTGAGCGCCGATCGCGACACCGTACGGCGTCCCGCGCCCGCGGGTGGTACGGAGTGCGTCGGCATAGCCACCGGGGACGTCCGGTTCGGCGCGTACCTCACGGACGGGGCCGACGGGGACGGCAAGCGGATGCGTCAGCTGGAGGACCTGGTGCGCGCCGAGAACGCCGACGTGCTGCACCACCACCCCGGCACGTACGTCACCGTCGTGTACGCGGGACCGCTGAGCTCCTCCGCGACGGACTCCTCCCTCGTCAAGGGCGCCGAGGAGCTGGCCGGCGTGTACCTCGCCCAGCGCGTGGTCAACGAGAACTACACCGTGAAACTCCGGGTGCTGCTCGCCAACGGAGGTGTGGACATGGGGCAGCAGCGCGTGACGGCGGACGCGATCGCCCGGTACGCCGACCGCGACCCGACGGTCGTCGGCGTGGTCGGCTTCGGACGCGACCTGCAGAGCAGCACCTACGTCACGCGCCGCCTCCACGCGGTCGGACTGCCCATCGTCTCCGGCACCAACTCGGCGACCTACCTGCCGAAGCAGTTCTCCAACTGGTTCAGCCTCGCGGCTCCCGACGAGCACCAGGCGGAAGCGCTCGGCCTTGTCGCCCGGCAGCTTCGTGCCCGGCAGAAGGACCCGTACGCGCTGGTGCTGGCCCGCGACACCAAGGACTCGCAGGACCGCTACACCGGCGAACAGGCGGCCTACGGCGGGAAGATGCTGTTCAAGGAACGGTTCCGGATGCTGCCCGAGCAGCGCTACCGGGTGGCGAACGGCAAGCCCGAACTGAGGCAGCGCGCGGAGAGCATCTGCCGGGCGGGGAACGTCCCGTCGGTGATCTACTTCGCCGGACGGGTCGAGGACATCGGTCCGCTGATGACCCAGCTGGGCACCGAACCAGGCTGCGCGGACCGGGAGATCTCCATCCTCACCGGCGACGACCTGAGCAAGGCCAGGTTCTCCGGCACGGGCGGCCGTGACGGCGTGGCCCCGCGGATCACGCTCTACCACGCCGCCCTGGCCGAGCTGAAGGAGGCGGCGTCCGCCACCGCCTTCTACCAGGAAGCCTCCAAGTACCTCCCCTGGCTGGAGGGCAAGGAGGTCACGTACGACTCCGCCGACTTCGCCAGCGGCCAGACGGCGCTCGCCCACGACGCCACCCGTGCGCTCTACTGGGCGGCCAGCCTCGGCGACGTGCGCCAGAGCCGCGCGGCGACCTGGGTGAACCTCAGGGGCGTGAAGCTCGACGGGATGGCCACCGGGACGATCGACTTCACCGACGCGCCGCTGTACGGCGCACGGCGCGGCCACAGCATCGTGATCAAGCGGGTCCGCAGGACCCCTCGGGGCACCTCGGAGACGAAGGTGCTGTGCAGCAGACCGGCCGGCAGCACCAGGCCGCTCAGTGCGAAGGAGTGCTCGATCGGATGACCGGAGCCGGCCCGGCCCAGGGCGGTTGTTACGCTCGCCGGATGAGCATTCCGGCACCCGACGAGATCCGTGCGCTGCACGAGAAGTACGCGCCCACCGCCGAGGCGTTCGCCCTCGTTCACACGCACTGCGAGATCGTCTGGAGCATCGCCGAGCAGCTGCTGTCCGCCCCGCGGCTGCGCCACCTCGACGCCGACCTGGTCCGCGCCGGCTGCCTCCTCCACGACATCGGCGTCTACCGCCTCTACGACGCCGACGGCCGGCTGGACCACACGCAGTACATCCGGCACGGACTGCTCGGCCACGAGCTCCTGGAGCAGGAGGGCTTCCCCGAACCGCTGCGCCGGTTCTGCTCCCACCACACCGGAGTCGGCCTCACCCGGCACGACATCGTGAGCCAGGGCCTCCCACTGCCTCCCGCCGACTACCTGGCGGTGACGGAGGAGGAGCGGCTGGTGATGTACGCGGACAAGTTCCACACCAAGTCCCGCCCGTCGGCGTTCCTCACCGCCGACGAGTACGCCGCCCACGTCCGCCGCTTCGGCGAGGACAAGGTGACCGCGTTCCGGTCCCTGCGGGCGGAGTTCGGCGAACCGGACCTCTCGGGGCCGGTGCCGTGCGGGGGCGCGTCGGTCGGCAGGTGACCACAAGCGGGCGAGGAGCGCCTCTCACGTTCCCTGCATCAGCTCCGCGTTGACGGCGTCGACACGTGCGTACAGGGGACCTGCGGTGACGATGCCTGCCCCCATACCCCGGCGATTCGGATCGACGTCGATCACGGTGACGAGCGCGTTGCCCAGTCCGATCACCACCCACCAGTCCCGCTCGTCCGCCCGCACCCGCCAGGTCGACTTCACCCACTTTCCGGTGTCCGTGCGCACCTCTGCCGAGACCAACTCCCAGCTTGCCGGATCGAAGCGGGTCAACGTCTCCAGGGGCGCATCTCGTTGCTGGAGCCGTTCGGTCACGTGCGTGCCGTGTGCTCGCAGCTGTACCGCTTCGCTCAGGATGTGCCGGACTCGTGTGAAGAGGGAGTCGGGGCCTGAGCCGACGTGGAAGCGGGCGGTCTCGAAGCGGGGCGGCACGGTGAACTCCTCGGAGTGGATCGATCTGGCGGCAGGCAGGCGATCAGCGATGACGACAGGTCAAGGCCGATGACCTGTGCGGACAGGGGGGCTCATCCGCCGGTGGTCGCGGTCGAGCATCATGAGGAGCTCTCATGGTTCCGGTGCGTGCCGCGTCCTGGAGGACGATGCGCACCCGATCGGTGAGAGGCCATTGGTGCCTCTCAGGCCCGCCGTCGTCCAAAGTCGGACCTGCCGAAGATCCTAGTAGTTGCCTGCGGTTCCTTTCGGCCGGCCCGGCCGGGCGGTGACCCGCTGCTTATACCGTGCCGGCGCCGACGGAGGGGGCGCGTTGTACCTCACCGCTCGTGCGCCGCCTCGGTCGGCAGCAGCCGAGGGGCCAATGATTGTCATACTGTCCTACTACTCTCCTGTGTATGGGACTTGGGGACATCACACGTGCGGGAGTCCTGGCTGCGGTCGACGAGTGTCGGCAGCTGGGCCGTGAAACGTTTCTCCGCCGGTACGGATTCGGGCAAGCAAGGACCTATGAGTTGGTCTGGGACGGAAACCGCTATGACTCGAAGGCCATCGCGGGCGTAGCGCACCTGTACTCGGTCGGCAGCCTTCTGCCGGCAGATGACTTCAGTGGCGGCGCACGCACCGTGGCACATCGTCTGCGTGCACTCGGCTTCATCGTCAAGGACGGGGTCACTGCCGCGGACGGGCCAGAGCACATGGCACCGCAGATGGTTCTGCAACCCCGCGGAGGAGCTCGTGACCGCGGCCCACAGAACTTCGCCAAGTCGGTGCGCCGCGGCATCCTGATCGCAGACATCAAGGGCGCACTCGCTGAACAGGCGGACGTACTCACGGCCCTGTACCCGGACGGGACCGCTCGGCTGTGGGGCTCCACTCCCACCGCGCAGGTCAACAACGAGAAGGCGAGAGCGCTGCGACAGCGTCGCGTTGGCGACCATGTGTTCTTCTACGCAGAGAACCACTTCATCGCCCGCGCCCGCATACTGCATCTCTTCAACAGCCCGTCCGTTGCGCGGGAAGTGTGGGGAACCGACGAGGACAGCGCCACATGGGAACACATCATGGCCCTCGGAGACGTGGAGGAGTTCGCCGCCCGTGTGCCGGCCGCGCCCATATTGCGGCAGCTGAACGTTTCAGTGCCTCTACGAAGCCTCACTCTGAGGTCCGCCGAGGACTATCGCCGGATCTCTCCGCTCCTTCCGGTGAGGAGCCAAACGGTTCTCCCACGACCTCTGGCACCACTCCCAGCGGCACTTCCCCAACTGTCCCCGACGGACTTGATCGATCGGATCGGCTCCCTCAGCACGCGTCGGCCTTCAGGGAACAACGCTCAGGGGTACCACCAACCATTGGCGCTGCTGTGGGCGATCTCCCGGATCGCCGCGGGCAAGCCGCGACTGGCCCCGTGGGCCTCTTTCCACACGGAGGTCGGATCACTCCTGGCCGAACTCGGGGTGCCCGCCTCCCAGATCACTCCGGAGTCCCCCTTCTGGCAGTTGCAAGACAGTGGTCTTTGGGAGGTGCACGGAACACCGAGCGATGCCGGTCCCATGCCGCGGGTCAGGGTTCTCGACGCGGCACAGCCTGTCGCGGGTCTCACACATGCCAGCGCTGAACTGCTGCGTAACCCTCTTACTCGCCTCGAGGCGGTGGTCAAGTTGTGCCGCACCTGCCTCGACGGCGTCGATCAGCGCTCCCTACTCGGCCGAGTGGGCCTCGCCGGCTACGCGACGGCCGACGGCCTGCTCGACGAGGACGAGGATGATCAGAGGGCCGCCCGTGAAGACCGGATGACCGGCCCGACCGCGCGCCGAGAATCCACCTCCTCACGGCTGGTTCGCAATGCCGCGATCGCCGCTCAGGTCAAGGAACTGCATGGGCACGCCTGCCAGGTGTGTGAAACCCGTCTGCAGTACAAGCGCAGGCCCTACAGCGAGGCTGCCCACATCCGTGGCCTCGGTTCCCCGCATGACGGTCCGGACGAACTGCCGAACCTCCTCTGCCTGTGCCCCAACCACCACGTGCTCTTCGACGGCCTCGAGATATACATCGACGTCGACGGCTACGTGAGACGGACACACGGGGGCGATTCGCTGGGACGCCTTCGCCGACATGTCGACCATGAGATTGATGAGGCATACCTGCACTACCACCGGAAGTTGTGTGAGCTGAACAACCTGACGAAGCAGTAGCGGCTCAGGCACGACAGTCGCCGCTCGGCACTCGCGATCTGACGGCGCGGGGGTGCACGAGCGGCGGCATGTCCGTCACGCCGATACGGCCTCCCGCACCACCCCGCCGGTAAGCTCCCTCAGCTTCTCCCGTGTCTCCGGATCCGTCGAATACACGATCGTTCCGACCATCCCCCGGGTCAGCAGCACCTTGTACGTGTTGCGGATCAGGCGGTCCACATCGGTGTCCGGGGTGGACTTCTTGAACACCGGGTCCTTGGAGGCGCCGCGGTCAGTGATCCAGCGGTCGCCGCGCCAGACGAGGTAAGGGCCGATGATGACACCGGACCAGTCGTACTCGAAGCCCTGAGCGGTGTAGACGCAACCGACCTGACCGAAGCAGGCCGGGTCGGTGGCCCACAGGGCGGCCGGGGGCGCGCCGGAGACCGAGCGGTCCCCGCGCAGGTTCCAAGGGCGGGCCCAGTCACCGATGACCACGTCGGGCGGGAGCGGCTCGCCGGGCTTGGGTTCCGGGGACCAGCGCCAGCAGTAGCCGGCGGACATGCGCGCGCCGTAGCCCTGCGCGCGGCGGGCCTCGAGGAACGCCTCCATCTCCTGTGGACTGTCGGCGACCAGCAGTTGCATACGGTCGTCGGGTTCCCACACGACCGGCCCGCCGGGTTCCAGACCGAGGAGCCGAACGACCCAGCGCAGGTAGGCGTCGCTGCCCCCGCAGCGGAACTGGCTGTCCAACGGGACGACGTGGCAAGGGATGCCGCGCTTCGCGGCTGCCGCCTTGATGTCGGCCACGGTGCCCATCTCGCCGGGACGCACCACTTGGTGCTCGTCGAGGAAGAAGACGGGCACGTAGGCGACGTCGATGAGCTCGTCGATCTGGGCCCTGCCGGTCCGGTGCTCGGCACGGGTGTAGCGGTTGGCCGAGGTTTCCCGGATCCGGTGGGCCTCGTCGCATATGAGGGCACCAAGACTGTTCTTCTCGGCGGTCATGAAGCTGTTGAAGTACTTGAACAGGTCCTGGACCTCCCTCTTGCGGGACCCCGCGACCTTCCGCATCGTCTTGGTGAACGACTGAGAGCCGGTGGCGTGCAGAGCCGGGACTCCGCGCCGGTACAGCTCGCCGAGCAGTTGCAGAGCGATCACGCTCTTGCCGGTGCCGGGACCTCCGGTGACGATCACAACTTCCTTGCGGTCGGCGTGTTTCGCCTTCTCCACCGCGTTGAGCACCATGCGGTAGGCGACCTGTTGCTCGTCGAGCAACACGAACTGCTGGCGTTCCCGGACTTCTTCTGCGGCCACGGACATCAGCTGCTTCGACGGAACCGTGGCGCCCGCGAGCAGTTCGTCCGCTGCCGGGGCCCCGAGGTGCTTGTCGCTCAGCCTGGCCCGGAGGTGGTCGAGGAAGGCACCGCGGCGTTCCCCCGTGAAGAGCAGTCCGTGACCGTCGCGTTCGATTTCGCGCAGGCCCGACACGCCGAACTCCGTGGCGTTGTGCAGGAACGCCACACCGTTGATCCGGTGCGCGTGTTCGGCCACTGCCCCGTTGAAGTTGACCAGGTAGTCGCAGTAGCGGCGGACCTGCTCGATGGGATTGAGGACCGGGTGGGCGTAGGCGTCGACGTGACACAAGGAGGGGTCGTCCTCGTGCGGCAGTGCCTGGCTCCACTGTTTCAGCTCCACCACGACGTACGACGGCTCCCCGGTGACGGGGTGCACGCCGGCGAGCACGGCGTCGGCACGCTTGCTGTTCAGAGGGAGCGCGTACTCCAGCATGATTTCCACGTCGCTCAGACCTGCGTCGTTGAGCGCTGCAGCCAGGATGGGGACGCTGCGCTCCCAGGAGCGCACCTCCGAGGTGCCGGGGCGATAGCCGTGCATGTGAACGAACTGGTCGGTGAGGTGAAGGAACAGCGAACCGTCGAGCGCCATGACGGCCACCGTTTTCGCGGACGCGCGGAGCAGCAAGGACTTCCCCCAGGCAGCACGAAGAAACTCGTGCGGGTGGGGGCATGTCCTTCGAGACTCCACCGAGGTGGAGCGGAAGCCCGTCGGGCCGCGATGACGATGAAACAGAGATTACCTGGTGGGGCCGACACTGATGCGGCTGGCTACCAGGGCGACACAGGAGCCGGCGCTGTCCCGCCTCTCTCGGTCACCGGCTCCCACCGCCGGGGCGTTCGCCCTCGTCGACACGCACTGCGAGATCGTCTGGAGCATCGCCGAGCAGCTCCTGCCGGCGCCGCGCCTTCGCCACCTCGACACCGACGGCCGCCTGGACCACGCGCAGTACATCCGGCACGGACTGCTCCCCGAGGCGCTGCGCCGATTCTGCTCCCACCACACCGGAGTCGGCCTCACCCGGCACGACGTCCTGAGCCAGGGACTCCCCCTGCCTCCCGCCGACTACCTGGCGGTGACGGAGGATGCGCGAACTGGTGCGGAGGCATGCCCGTCGGCACGTGACCGGCCCCGCGGGTCTTTCGAGCGCACGGAGCGAAGCGTCTGCCCCGTCATGTTCGTTGGCCTACGGTGACGTCATGACGACGCAGCCTCTTCCTCGCCTGACTCCGACCGGCACCTGCTGGTGCGGCTGTGCCAAAAATGTCGGCCCAGGATCCTTCTTCGCTCCCGGACACGACAAGGTGGCGGAGGCGGCCCTGCTCGCGGCCGAGTACGGCTCCTCGGTCGCCCAGTTGCTGCACCGGCACGGGTACGGCCCCGGACACTCGGTGAGCGCGCGTGCCGTGTCCGAGGGTGTGTGGCAGAAGTGCCCGTCGTGCGACTACGTCGGCGCACCGGCGAGCATCGCTAACCACGCCAAGAAGGCGCACCCCGCCGCCATCGGCGAGCAGGCGCAGGGTGCGGAGCGGTGACCGGAGCGGTCTCCAGCCAGCGCGCCGACCTGGAGAATGCCGTGCGCCTGTACGGCGGCGCGAGCGAGGGGCTGCTGGTGAAGGTGGGGGGCCGGCCGGTCCGCTACCGCGCCGTGCGGGCGAACTGAAGCGCCGCTCAGCCCCTCTTCCCCCCTGGCACCGGTTGGTCCTGGAGTACTCCCCTTGTCCGAAGGCGGTCACGCCGCCCGAGCTGGACGCCAAGCAGCACGAGACCTGGTCCCGCAATCCGAGCCGGTTCCTGACGGAGGCGGGCGTGTGAAGCCGACCTGCGCACGCGTCGGTCGGCTGGATCAAGCCCGCTGTTCGTACCGGTCGTCGTAGTAGTCCTCGCCGCCCACCAGGACGGAGGTGACGTGCTTCGGGAGACCGTCGGCGTGCCGCTCGGCCTCCTGTGAGGTCTGCCGGGTGAAGCCGAGCGACACGCCGGGGATCACCGGGTGCTCCGGCTGCGACGTGTCGACCGTCCAGCCCCGGCCGGCGGCACGGCGGAAGAGGTCCACGGCGAGGGTGGTGAAGACCTCGTCCCCGTGGAGCAGGACGCGCGTGCTGGAGGTGCGGCCCTCGCCGGGCCACCACAGCTCGATCGCGGTGACGTGGGTGCCGCCCTCGACCAGGGCCTGTACGCCGACGTGGCCGAGGGCCCAGGACGCCTTGGCCAAGTTCCGGCTCGGGCGGCGCAGCACACGGGGCTCGCCCCGTTCGGGGACCGTGGCGAGCGCCTCGTCGAGCGTCATGCCCAGCAGGATCGGCGCGACTCCGCGCGGCGGGTCGAGCACCAGATCCATCGCCAGCCCCTCGGTTCTCACGGCACCTCGTCTCAGCATGCCTTAGTTCATCGTCAGCCCTTCTGCTCCACCCTCACCCAGTCCACCTCCGCCTGCACTCCCCCGCCCGCGATCCGGTCCACGCTGGACTGCGGCAGGCCCCAGTAGGGGGTGGTGACCTTGTTCCAGCCGGCCGGGTAGGCGCCGCCGAGGGCGAGGTTGAGGATGACGTACTGGTTGTGGTCGTAGACCCACTGGCCCCGGGTGGACTCCAGCTTGTTGCGGGTCGTCTCCTGGACCAGGCGGTCGTCGACGAAGAACCGCATCGCCGTCGGGGTCCACTCGACCGCGTAGGTGTGCCACTGGTCGGCCGTTCCGCCGGCCGGGTACGTCTGGCGGGCGCCGATGTTGCCGTCGGCCGAGTAGCCGGGGCCGTGCAGGGCGGTGCTGGTCCAGTCGGGGTAGCCGATGTTCTCCATGATGTCGGTCTCGCCGGAGGCCGGCCAGGAGACGGAGGGGTCGTCCACGTTGCTGCCGAGCAGCCAGAACGCCGGCCAGAAGCCGTCGCCGACGGGCAGCTTCATGCGGGCGCTGACCTTGCCGTAGGTGAAGTCGAAGTGGGTGTTGGTGTCGATGCGGCCGGAGGTGAAGTCGTAGGTGCCGCCGCCCGCCCGGGTGCAGCCCTTGCAGTACTTCGCGCGGAGGATCAACTCGCCGTTCTCGGTGCGGATGGTGTCCGGGGAGTCGACGTACGCCTGGGACTCGCCGTTGACCGGGCCCATCTCGGTGCCGGTGCGGACCACCCGCCACTTCGAGCGGTCGAGTGCGGCGCCCGTGAAGTCGTCGAAGAAGGTGGTGCGGTAGGTGCCCGGCTGATCGGCGGGCAGGGCCGGGTACGCGGCGGAGGCGCTGCCGCCGGTGCCCCAGACCTGGAACTCGTACAGCGAGTAGCCGAACTGGGCGGTGGCGGGCGCCGGGTTGTAGAAGGAGCGGCGCTCGGTGCCGAGCATGCGGACGTAGCGGCCGGTGACCGGTGTGGGGAGGGTGATGGTGTCGTGCAGGCCGACCGCGTCGGCCGGGGACTTCACGTTCGCGCGGCGGGCGGCCACGTCGGCGGCCGAGGGCTGGTACACGGTGCGCCAGGTGCGGTTGTCGTCGGAGACCTGGAGCCGGTAGTCGACGGCGTAGGCCGCCTCCCAGTAGAGGTCGACGGAGGAGATGACCGACGGGGCGCCCAGGTCCACCGAGACCCAGCGGTCCGCGTTCCAGTCGCTGGACCAGCGGGTCGCGTCGTCCTTGAGGTTGGCGGGCCAGCCGCCGTCCGTCACGAACGCCGGTGAGGCGCCCGCGTGTTGGTAGTAGTTGGAGTACGCCGGGTGGTTCAGGGCGAGGTTGGTGCGGGTGGTCGACGCGGGTGCGGGTTCGCCGCCGTAGACCTTGAAGTTCCACAGGGAGTAGCCGTACGGCGTGGCGCGTTCGAGGCCGCGCAGGCGGACGTAGCGGCCGGTGACCTCCTGGGGGTAGGTGTGCGCGGTGACCGAGCCGCCGGTGCCCGCCGTCTCGGTGTAGAAGGGCGTCCAGTCGGTGCCGTTGCGGGACGCCTCCAGCACGTAGCGCTTGCCGTAGGCGGCTTCCCAGTCGAGGACGACGCGGTCGACGCGGATCACCGAGCCGAGGTCGACGCGGATCCAGGCGTCGTCGGCGAAGTTGCTGGACCAGCGGGTGGCGCCGTTGCCGTCGAAGGCGAGGCCGGGTGTGGTGCCGGCGTTCTCGCTGCCGGAGGCGGTGACGGCGGCGGGGTCCACCGCGTAGGCGGCGGCCGCGCGGTCGGTGTCCCAGCCGGCGACGGCGGGGGCCGCGGCGGCGGGCTCGGCCAGGAGCGGGCCGGAGCAGAGCAGGGCCGTGGTGGCCAGGGCGGCGAGCAGGGTGCGGGGGATGCGGGTGGGCATGCGGCTCTCCTTGTGGGGTGGAGGTGCGCTTGCTGATCCATTTCTGTCACGTCCATGACAGCTTTGTGGGGTGGCGGGCCGGTGGACACGAACTCCCCAGTCGTGTCCACCGGCCGTCCGGGCCGGGGCTCAGGCGGCCCGGCGTGTCTGGCCGCGGTGGACGCGGACGATGTCCGCGTACCGGCGGCCACTGCCCTTGATCGTGCGGACCTGCGTGCGGTAGTCGACGTGGACCAGGCCGAACCGCTTGTCGTAGCCGTACGCCCACTCGAAGTTGTCCAGCAGCGACCAGGCGAAGTAGCCGGCCAGCGGGGCGCCCTTGCGGGCGGCGGAGGCGCAGGCGGCGAGGTGGTTCTCCAGGTACTCCTGGCGCTCGGGGTCGTCGACGCTGCCGTCGGGGCGGACCACGTCCGGGAAGGCGGAGCCGTTCTCGGTGACGTAGATCCGCCGGGCGCCGTACTCCTCGGTGAGCCTCAGCAGCAGCGTCTCGATGCCGGAAGCGTCGATCTCCCAGTCCATGCCGGTGCGCGGCACGCCCTCGCGCCGGACGGAACGGACGTACGGAGCGGGCCCCTCGGGGTCGTCGGCGACGTACGCGGGGAAGTAGTAGTTCAGGCCGAGCCAGTCGAGCGGGGCGGCGATCGTGGCCAGGTCGGCGCCGTCCACGGGGAGTTCGACGCCGTAGGTCTCCACCATGTCGGCCGGGAAACCGCGGCCGTGCACCGGGTCGAGCCACCAGCGGTTGACATGGCCGTCGTGCCGGCGGGCCGCCGCCAGGTCCTCGGGGCGGTCGGTGGCCGGGTGCACGGTGGAGAGGTTGTTGACGATGCCGACCTGCGCGCCGGGCGCGGCGGCACGGATCGCCTGGGTGGCCAGGCCATGGCCGAGGAGCAGGTGGCAGGAGGCGCGCACGGCGGCGGTGAGGTCGGTCCAGCCCGGCGCCATGGTGCCTTCGAGATGCCCGATCCAGGCCGAGCAGGACGGCTCGTTGAGGGTGGCCCAGAGGGTGACCCGGTCGCCGAGGCGTTCGGCGACGACGGAGGCGTACTCGGCGAACGCCAGGGCGGTGTCCCGCTCCGGCCAGCCGCCGCGGTCCTGGAGCACCTGCGGCAGGTCCCAGTGGTAGAGCGTGACGGACGGGGTGATGCCCGCCTCCAGCAGCGCGTCCACCAACTCGTCGTAGAAGGCGAGCCCCTTGGGGTTCGCCGGGCCGGTGCCTCCCGGGACCACCCGTGGCCAGGCCACGGACAACCGGTAGGCGTTGACGCCGAGTTGCCCCATCAGGCCGATGTCCTCGCGCCAGCGGTGGTAGTGGTCGCAGGCGACGTCGCCGTTGTCGTCGTTCGCGATCTTCCCCGGGGTGTGGGAGAAGGTGTCCCAGATCGAGGGCGAACGGCCGTCCTCGGCGACGGCCCCCTCGATCTGGTACGCCGCTGTGGCCGTGCCCCACAGGAAGTCGTGCGGGAGGGCGGCGAGGTCGATGGGTTCGGACACGGAAGTCCCTTCGGGATCAGGGGTGTGGGTCACTTGACGGCGCCCGCCGTCAGACCCGCGACGAGATAGCGCTGCAACAGCAGGAAGCCGGCCACCACGGGCACGCTGACGACCAGCGAGGCGGCCATGATCTGGTTCCAGTAGACGTCGTAGAGGGTGGAGTAGCCCTGGAGGCCGACGGCGAGGGTGCGGGTGGTGTCGTTGGTCATGACCGACGCGAAGAGGACCTCTCCCCACGCCGTCATGAAGGCGTAGACGGCGACCGCGACGATGCCGGGGATCGCGGCCGGCACGACGATCCGGAAGAGCGCGCCGAACGGGCCGCAGCCGTCCACGAGTGCCGCCTCGTCCAGGTCGCGCGGCACCGAGTCGAAGTAGCCGATCAGCATCCAGATGGAGAACGGCAGCGAGAAGGTGAGGTACGTCAGGATCAGTCCGCCGCGGGAGCCGAACAGGGCGATGCCGGTGGCGTTGCCGATGTTGACGTAGATCAGGAAGAGCGGGAGCAGGAAGAGGATGCCCGGGAGCATCTGCGTGGACAGCACGGTGACCGTGAAGACGCGCTTGCCGCGGAAGTCGTAGCGGCTGACGGCGTAGGCCGCGAACACGGCGATGACCACCGAGCAGATGGTCGCCGCGCCCGCCACGATCAGCGAGTTCATGAAGTACTTCGCGAGCGGCACGGTCGACCAGATGTCGATGTACGGCCGGATCGTCAGCTCGCTGGGCAGCCAGCGGAACTTGCCGGTGACGTCGGCGAGCGGCTTCAGCGAGCTGGAGACCATCACGTACACCGGGATCAGCACGAACCCGGCGAGCAGGGTGAGGAACACCCTGCGCGACCACAGGAACGAACGCGGCGGCGCCATGGGCGAGTTGCGCGGCGCGGTGAGCGACGGTTCATGCATCGGAGGCCCTCCGTCCGCGCGAGGTCAGCAGCAGGTATCCGCCCGTCACGACGAGCAGGAACAGCAGCAGCAGGACGGACATGGCCGAGCCGGTGCCGAAGTTCCAGGCGACGAAGGAGGACTGGTAGATGTGCACCGAGATGAGGTCGGCGGCCTCGGGGGCGGCCTTGCCGAACAGCACGTACGGGGTGTTGAAGTCGTTGAACGTCCACAGGAACAGCACCAGGATCAGCACCTGGTTGACCGGGCGCAGCGACGGCAGGGTGATGCGGCGGATCTGCTGCCACATCCCGGCGCCGTCCAGGGCGGCGGCCTCGTACAGCTCCCGGGGGATGTTCTGGAGCCCGGCCGTCACGATGAGGAACGCGAACGGCCAGCCCTTCCACACGGACACGGTGAGCAGGGCGTAGAAGCTGTTGTCGCCGATGAGCCAGAAGGACGGCTTGTCGGTGAGGTGCAGCTGGTCGTGCAGCACGTGGTTCACCAGGCCGTTGTCGTGCTGGAACATGAACACCCAGGTGATGACGGCCGCGTAGACGGGCAGCGCGTACGGCACCAGGAACAGGGCGCGCAGCAGGCCGCGCCCCCGGAAGCCGTCCTGCATGTAGACGGCTGCGGCCGTGCCGATCAGCCAGCACAGGCCGACCGAGAGCAGGGTGAAGCCGACGGTGATGCCGAAGGACTGGAGCAGCGCCTTGCCGACGGGGGCGTCGAAGTCCACCGACACCTTGTAGTTGTCGAAGCCGTTCCAGGGGGCGGTGCCCCAGTCGCGGATGTAGAACTGGGTGAGCTCCTTGAAGCTCATCACGATGCCGATCGCCATCGGCACCAGGTGGACGAGGAGTTCGAGGAGCAGGGCGGGCAGCAGGAGCAGGTACGGCAGGGAGACGCGTCTGATCCGCCCGGTGCGGCGGCGGGGTTCGCGCGCCGCACCGGGGGAGGTCTCGCGCACCGGTTCCTTCAGTGCGGTGGTCGTCATCGTGGTCACGCCGCCGGCATCTGCTGCTGGGCCTTCTCCAGCTTCGCCTTGACCGAGTCGGCGGTCACGGCGCGCCCGGCGGCGGCGTCGGCGAACAGCTCCTTGACGGCCGTACCGACCGCGGTCTCGAACTGCGACTCGGCCGCCACCTGCGGCAGCGCGGCGGCGCTCTTGGCGAGGGTGTCCTTCAGCACCGCGGTGTCCGGCGCGTTGAACGCCGCGTCGCCCTGGGCGGCCTTGACCGGCGGGATGGAGCTGTACGCCGTGTTGAGGATCTTCTGCTCGGCGTCGGAGGTCATGAACTTCACGAACTTCGTGGCGCCGTCGAGGTTGTGCGTGTTCTTGAAGACGGCGATGTTGATGCCCATGACCGCCGAGTTGACCTGGGTGCCGGCGCCGGGCGTCCCGGAGATCACCGGTACCGGGGCGACACCGTAGGCGTCCGCGCTCATGCCCTGGGACTTGAGGTTGGAGGCGGCGGACTGCCACAGCAGCATCGCCTGCTTGCCCTTGGCGAAGTCGCTGACGGACTGGTTCTGCGCGTACTCGGCGTCGCCGGCCGGGATGACCTTGTCCTTGGCCATCAGGTCGACGTAGCTCTTCACCGCCTCGACGACCTTGGGGTTGGTGAAGTCCGGCTTGCCGTCCGCGGTGAAGAAGTCGGCTCCGTGCTGCTTGGCGAACACGAAGACGTGGTGGATGTTCTCCGACAGGTTCGCGCCCTCGGCGCCGAGCACGGACTTGCCCTTGGCCCTGATCTTCTTGCCGTCGGCGACCAGCTCGTCCCAGGTGGCCGGGGGCTTACTGATCCCGGCGTCGGCGAAGATCTTCTTGTTGTAGTAGAGGGCGTACGCCATGGAGTACAGGGGCACGGCGGCCGGGTCCTTGCCCTGGGCGCCGGTCGAGCCGAGCGCGGTGTCGGAGAACCGCTCCTTGCCGCCTATCTTGGCGAAGTTCTTCTCGTCCCACGACAGCAGCCCGCCGGTCGCCTGGAGGGAGGCGCTCCAGGTGTTGCCGATGTTCAGCACGTCCGGTCCCTGGCCCGAGGTGGTGGCGGTCAGGATCCGGTTGAGCAGATCCGACCAGGGCACGACCTCCAGCTTGACCTTGATGCCGGTCTGCTTCTCGAACTTGTCGAGCTCGGGCTGGAGAACCTGCTTGTCCACGGCGACACTGGCGCCCTGGTTGGAGGCCCAGTACGTCAGCGTCTTGGGCGAGTCGTTCGACCCGCCGCCGCTGGATGATCCGCCTCCGCAGGCCGTGGCCGCGAGGGCGAGAGACAGGGTGACGGCGCCTACGGCCGCGGCTCGGATGCTGCGCATGGCTCCCGGGTCCCTTCAGGGATTGCACTCATGACTTAATTTAGGACGTGAGTTAATCCGCCGGAGAGGCGATCGTCAAGGGATTCGACAAGCCCGGCCCCGGAAACGGCCCGCAGACCCGGCGCGGCGTTCCACGAGGGGCGCGTGGTGCGGGGCGAGGGGAGGCAGAGGACTGTGTACGGCGTCGCCGGCGGTGGGGCCGGGGGCACCGACGCCGTCCAGGCGCGATCACCGTGACGTCGGCGAACTGCTGGGTTGGAGCACGGGACCCGCTGCCCCTCGCGCGGCCCTCCACACGGCCTTCATCCAGCCGACCGAACCGGCCTCCATGCCGACCATCGCCTGTCGGCATGCACCGGCTACTGCATGTCGTGAATCGGCTTCCCCGCGCGCGTCGCTGGCATACGCTCACTCCCAACCCGCCGATGCGAAGGGATCGTTGTGCGTCGACTGACGAAGATGTGCAGGACAGTCCTGGCGGCTGTCCTCCTCCCCGCAACCGTCCTGATTCTCTCCAGCCCGGCCCACGCCGCTGTCACGGTCACCACCTCGGCCGTCTTCAACGACCCGTCAGGCACCGCCGCCGATCAGAACCGGATCCGCGATTACATCGTCAGCCTGATCGACGCCACGCCGGCCGGGGAGTCGATCACCGCCTCGGTCTACACGTTCACCGACGGCACCGCCTCCCAGGCGCTGGTCAACGCGAAGCAGCGAGGCGTCAGGGTCCGGCTGATCGTGGACCACACCACCGTCACCATGACCGGGGGCGAGTACACGGTCCTGGCCAACGGCCTCGGCACCGACCGCACCCAGCCGTCGTGGGTGATGGCCTGCCCGAGCGACCGCGGCTGCATCGGGGACCGGGAGCTCACCTCCGGCGACCCCGCGATCAACCACAACAAGTTCTGGTTGTTCTCGAAGGTGGGCGGAGCCAGTAACGTGGTCGTGCAGACGTCGTCCAACATGACGGCCTCGCAGCGCACCGACTACTTCAACAACGCCGCGACGATCGTGGACGCCGGCCTGTACGGCATCTACCAGTCGTACTTCTCGGACCTGCTGTCCTACGGGTCCTCCTCGTCGGGCTCGGACGACTACTACAAGACCCCCACCAGTTCCACGGGCCCGTACAAGGCGTACTTCTTCCCCCGCCACGAGGCGTCCGGCACGTCGTGGAACAACGACGCGAGCACCGACACCGTCAAACTGATCCTGGACAACGTCAGTTGTTCCGGAGGCACCCAGATCCGCGTGGGCATGAACCTCTTCAGCCGCGACGAGGTCGCCAAGAAGCTGGTCAGCCTGGTGAACTCGGGGTGCTCGGTCTACCTGGCGGCCGACGGCGCACCGGGGTCGATGAGCCAGGCCGTGACGGACACCCTCTACGGCAAGCTGACCAAGCGGGTGGAGTGCTACGAGAACAGCCCGGACGGCACCTACAAGATCGGGCTGCACTCCAAGTTCCTGCTGATCCAGGGAACGTACGACGGGGTCGCCAACCGCAAGCTGGTGTGGACCGGAAGCCACAACTACACCTACTCGGCGCTGCGGGCCAACGACGAAACGCTGCTGAAGATCGACAACTCGGCGATCTACGACCAGTACAAGGCCAACCACGACAGGCTCATGGCCTACTGCGCGGGGAGCTGAACCCGTCCAGCCGGCCTCCGCCGGAAAAAGAGCGAGGACCGCGACCGTCAGGTCGAGGTCCTCGCTTCCGTGTCGCTGATTCTTTGATGGGATGCGCCTACGCCTCGTCGTCATTCCCTTCATCGAGGTCGAATTCGAAGGCCAGTTGGCCCGACGAAGCGTCGTCCAGCGCGGCCGCAGCCCGGGTCTCCGTCGGGTCCAGGGCCTCCTCGATCTCGTGAGGCAGAGCGTAATCGTCCGCGAGTCGCGCGAGATGGAGGATCAAAGGTAGAGCCAACCCCTCGCGACCAGCACGATAGTCCTCGCTGAAGCGCTGCTGGTGGGCGAATGCGGCCCATGCCTCCGCGTCGTCACCGGGCTGGAGGCACGCGACGGTCAGTTCGAGGAGGTCCGGATTCCAGGCGTTCGCCGTCGGCCGGTAGGCGTTGTTGCCCGAGGCGTTGGTGTGCGGAGTGAGTTTGGCGTCGTCGTTGGTGAGGTTCGGCTGCGAGCCGGACTTGCCGGTCGTGCTGTAGAAGACGCGGTCCGAGTCACCCGGCACTCCCGGCCGCCACAGTCCCATCGCGATGCCTCCACGCTGCTGGCCCTCCAGCTCGGGAGAGAGTTCCTCCGCCTCGGCCCAGCACTGTGCCGTTTCGTCCCGGCTGCCGTCGGCGACCCGAATGACACGGAGCTGCTTGCCGTACAGGCCGATCCGCTGAACGGGACCCCCGTCGAGGCCGAGCCTGTCCCGTTCCAGCCCGTCGTTCCTCAGCCACGGCCAGCGCTTCCGGACGTCCTGGGCGTGGGCCAGAACGAGCGTCGGGGTACTGCGCAACTGCGCGAGGGTCTTCTTGACGAAGGCCGCCATGAGGGCCGACTGCTCCGCACTGTTCTTCCTGCCTTCGACCCGTCCCGTCAACGACTTGAGGAGTTCGGGGTACGGCACCCATTCGTGCATGTCGGCCGACTTGCCAAGCACGCACTTCGCGCCCGGCCGGATGAGCACCGCGATCGGCGTGAACTGCTGCTTGCCAGTGGGGCCGTCAAGACGGCGTTCCACGAGGTGGAAGGCCACCTGGTTCAGGTCCGCGGGGATGCGCGTGTCGCCGAGCGTGTGCTGAGGCACCAGCCGCATACCGGTTTGGCGCAGGCCGTCCGACCAGGCCGCGGCGGCACGCAGCCCTGCGTCAGTGAGGGCCTCCTCCGTCTCCGCATCCGGGTCCGGTGGACGGATGAACTGGGTCACCAGGCCCGCGTCCGCGCATCCGAGGCGGATCGCGTGCTTGGGGTCGCTCCGTCGCTTGGCGTGACGGAAGGCGTCCTGCCCGTCGAGCTCCACGAAGGCCAGCCGCACCCCGGAGACAGCCTCCCGCAGAGCGGCCATGGCCCGCGCGACACCGATACGGCGCTCCTCGATGGCCTTGTCGTGCTCCTGCCCCCGGCGCGGAGCGCTGTCACCTCCCAGCGGTGCCCCCAGGTCCCCCAAGGGTTGCGCGTACAGCCGGACGGTCAGCTCCTCCGCCTCCCACACCCAGGCGCGGGGGCCCTCCGCACGCCTGTACCCGGCCAGCCCCAGCCCCGTCTCCGCCGCAGCGATCATCTGATCGCGGATGGTATCGCTCTGGTGCAGCACGACCGCAGTGAGGTCTTCGCCTTCGAGGGCTTCGGCCAGGCGTGCCCGCAGAACCTGAGCATTGTGGGCCGCGTTCAGCTCACGCTCGTCCAGGATGACCGCGAGGTCTTCGGGATCCCTCTTCTCCATGTTCTTCGGAATGGACGGCAGCTTCTTGAGCTGCTTCTTGGGCGGCCTCGCGAACGCACTGCGCTCGACCTTCGGAACGGGCACGAACTCGGGAGCGATCGCCTGCTCCGCCCACTCGATCAGCCGTCGGCGTTCACTGGGCATCAGTCCGGTGCCGATCGTGTGCCTGCCCATGGCCGCCTGGTGTCCGATCGCGATCCGGATGCCCTCCCGGCCGTGGATCCAGTGGTCGGCTTCCTTCACCAGCCGGTCCGGGGACGGCAGCGCGTCGAGTGCGCTGATCCGGGCGAGCATTCCTTCTGCTCCGCCCTGACGCCAGTCCGTGGTGCCGTTCTTCCACTCCAGCATGGCGACGGCGAAACGCTGCGGCTGCGGGCCGTCGAGGACGAGGGAGTCGTCCGGGAGCAGGTACGCGGACACACCCTTGCCGTACGGCATGTAGACCTTGCCGGTGACGAACCGGCGCACGCCGGCGGCCACGTGGACGCGCGGGACAGGGGAGAAGGGAACGGTGCGCACGGTGATGCGGAGAGTCGCCGCGTAGTAGGCCGGCCGTCCGTCGCCGCCACCGCGCCGCCTGGGTACGTACTCGATCACGTTCGACATCAGCTCGGCGCCTCCGCTTCCCTGCCCCCTGGCCCCCGCGCGGCCGGCGACCTGCCGGAACGACAGCTGCTGCCCGTGGTGCTCGTACGGTCCCTGGCGCGCGATCCGTTCGGCGAGGACGTCGGGAAGCAACCTGTACACGTGGGGCGCGGGCAGAGCGGTTCCTCCCGGCGACACCTTCTGCTCAAGGAGGTCGACCTTGCCGGGCCGCCAGCTGAGAGTCGCGGTGTCGAGGTCACGGAAGCAGTTCATCAGCAGGGCCGTGGTCTCGGGATCGTCGGCATCGCGAGGGAGGCTCTTGAGCCAGGTGGCGATGTAGAGGTTCGTCACCGCCATGGGGTACGCGTCCTGGCAGTACAGCCAGGGGTTCTGCGAGCCGAACCGTGCCGTGGAGTCGACCGTGACGATGTCCGGCGCGGTGGCGCGCATCAGCTGGTTGATCGCCGCTGTGGGTACGCGGCGCCGCCACTCGGCCTGCCCCTCGGTCATTCCGCCGTGGTAGAGGCGCAGCAGTGGTTCCTCCCAGTGGGCGGGCAGGGAGAGCGTGTGCATCGGGACGACGAAGGGTCCCTGTGCCGGGTCGGGCAGGTATGCCGCCAGGCGGTTGTACTGGTAGGCCATGGTGCCGGTTCTCCTCGGGCAGGCGTGAAGTGTTCGGACGCGACGCGGATACGTCGCGGGTGCGGTGCGATGTGGTGGCGGATGCCGTCAGCCCATGTCCACCAAGGCGCGGTAGAGCGGTTCGTACAGTTCACGGACGAGGGATTTGTCGATCGGGGCGGGGTCCCGCTCCGCCGTGTTCCCGTCCTCGAAGTAGGGCGCGAGCACCTCACGCATGCTCGCCAGCAGGCTGGTGTCGGGGGTGTCCGTGTCCTGGAATCCGGCTTCTCGGGGGGAGAAAGCCGCGTCGACGAAGACCACCCTGGCCGGCACGCCCCCGCGCACCAGGCGGCCGATGACCTGCCACATGACGACGAGCTGGTCCCAGGTGAACGCCGCCTTCTCCTCGTCCCGCAGGCTGGACCAGGCCAGCCGCCGGGTGAGGAAGCGGTTCCACTGATGACGGGCGCGGCTGCGGAACGCCACGGCCGCCTGGTCAGGTGTGGCGGCGGCGAGCGCGTTCTGCCGGAAGGCCCCGTCGACGTCGCGGAGCTGGCGTACGGCCCAGTCGTTGATGGACTGGATGGCGAGTGAGATGTCGTCGGGCCGAGGGTGGGGACGTGCCAGGAAGTAGACCGTGCCGATGGCCGCCTTGCCACCGCGCAACACGATGTTGTGTCCCCGCTCCACGGCGAGCAGCGGCGCGACGAGAATGTCGCCGCCGACCGAGGGGAATGCCTTCACGTCACCGCGGGGCAGTGTCCGTGCGGCGGCATCCTCCGGCAACCGGGTCCAGGCCGTGTCGGAGTCCGCGTCATCGGACACGAGCCGGGTGACGCGGCCGTTCCACCCGGGTATCTGGTTCAGATACTCGGCGGCCCGGCGTGCCTCGTCGTAGCTGCCGACGAGCAACAGGATGCGGCGACGGTCCGGATCGTCGATCTCCTTCAGCTCGGCGTCCAGCATGCTCTCGGCGTCGGGCAGGCTCCGGTCGGGCACCGCGAGCTGGTGCAGCATGTGCAGAAGGACCTGCGGTCGCTCTTCGGGGTCGCAGCCGGACAGGCGCAGCGGTTTCGGCCGGTCGTTCCCGGGCCAGTACAGGAACTCCTTGCGGAACTCGCTGCGCAGCACGGCTTCGACTTCCTCGTCGTGAGGACGCAGTACGGCACCGACCTCGGCGTGCACGTGGTACCTGCTGGACGTGCCCGCCCAGCTCGTCGCGGACATGAGCAGGACGTGTGGACCGGGACGGCCGTCCACGGCGCACAGGTCACCGAGCCGCATGAGCAGTTCGCGCCCCACGCCGTTGCAGTGGAAGAAGCGGAGTTCACCGCTGCGGTCACCATCGCGCTCACGGTCGTCGTGGCGGAACTGGAAACCGAGCACGTTACCCATGGGCGACTCGGGGATGACCGCCTCGTAGTCCTTCGGGGGCCTGCGGGAGAGCACGTTCGAGGCGCTCTCAAGATTGAGGGCGGCCTCGACGCGCGGCCACAGCGTGGTCATGAAGTCGAGCCGACTGTGCAGAGCGGAGAGGAGCAGGGTGAACTCGAAGCGCCGGGCCTGGAGGTCGGCGTCCGCGAGCACCGTGCTGTCGTCTCCGACGATGTCGGTGAGCGTGTCACGCAGCCTCTCGCGCGTCCGTGCTCCCTGGGGCGCGTGCAGGAGCTCCAGGGTGAGGTGGACGAAGGTGTTCACCAGGGGTGTCACTTCGTCGTCGTCGCCCGTGCCCTGCTGCTCGTGCAGCGGGTCGTCGCGGAACCGGCCGAGCGCACCGTCCAGCGTCCGGGCCGCCGCAGGCGGGCGTTCGCCCCCCTTCCGCCCCGGGAACCAGCTGTCCAGCAGCAGGTTGTGGAGGGTGAAGGCGCTGAAGTAGTCGACGCTGATCCACCGCCTGAGCTTGTCGTCCTTGACGAGCAGGGCGAAGAGGCGGTCGGTGGCGGCGCTGACCGTGTTGACGGCGTTGGTCCAGTCGTCGACGTCACGGGCGGAGAGCTGGAGCCGGCCGTCCCGGGCCATCTGCTGGAACTTGTGGACGGCGACCTCGTCGAACCAGGAGTTCGGGGCCTTGCCCACCAGAGTGCTGGCCGGAGCGAAAGCCGTGTCGAGCTGCATCTGCACCCGGTCCGCCTCGTCGACGATGATCAGGTCGCTGAGGCGGCAGGCCAGTTCGAGGTAACGGAGCTGTTCCTGGTGCTGGTGCAGCGGGACGGAGCTGTGCACCAGACCGGCCGGGGTGGCGACCCACACCTGTGCGTCGACCAGGTCACGCGCCCCACGGTGGCGCGGGCAGCGGTTCCACAACGGGCACAGTCTCCGCTGCGGCTTCGGGCCTTGTGCGTCGCGCTGTGCGCTGTTCTCGTCGTCGAGGAGGGGATCTCCGTCCGCGGCCTCCTGCTCGGGGACGGTGTACAGCGTGATGCACGGTGCTTCACGGATGCCGAGCGGGCGGCGGGCCTCCAGACCGCGTAGCACGTCGACGGGGCAGGCGCTGCTGAGGTAGGCGAAGCCCGCGTGGTCATGCCCGAGCATGGTGGCGGCGCCGGCCGTGGCGGTGCGGCGGTGCAGCCGGTTGATGTTGCGCTCCCTGGTGGAGTGCCCGAGGACCGGCGCCGCCCGTACACCGAGCCGGTCGAACTGCTCCACCACGGCGAGCGTCTCGGCCACGTCCCCGACGACGATGGTGACCCGGCGAGCTGTCCGGGTCACGAGGTGGTAGGTCAGGATGTCCCGGAGGGTGGACTTGCCGGCTCCCACCATTCCCACGAGGTGCAGCAGCCGGTCGATCCTCAGCCGTCCCTTTTCGGTGAAGCGGCCGAGTTCCGCGTCGCGCACGAGCAGTTTCACCCGCCGGAGCCGCCCGGCCCAGCCGTTGCGCGGCCCCTCCGGCGCCGTCGCCTCGACCGCGTCCATCTCGTCCGCGGCCTTTTCGAGCTCTTCCCAGGTGACGTCGACGGGCTCTCCGTGCCCGGCCGGTGGCGCGTCGAGCGCGTGGGCGCGCGGCAGACTGTCCGTCAGCAGTTCCTCGTCGAACACCACGGAGTGGGTGCGGTCCTGAACTCGGAAAGTGTGCTCTCCCTCCTCGGCGAACGGAATGGACCGCGTCGCGAACCGCGGAGGGGCGCTGAGCAGTTCTTCGAAGATCTCGAAACGGCGAGCGGCGCGCGACGTCTCGCGACGGCGCGGCACGGAGCCGGGTCCGTCGATGTCGTACCCGCGCAGGTGCTGGGGGACCTTCAGGTAGTCGGTCAGCGCCTCCGACCAGGCGTGCCGGCGCCGCATGTCCCACAGGTAGTGGCGGGCGCGCAGAACGCGCAGCCGCTGTTCGTCGGTGCGGACGTCGCCGAACACCTCGCTGTACGGGTAACCGCCCAGCAGCGGCCAGACGTCAGCGGCCGTGCGGGTGGGCGTCACGTCCTGCAGGAGGTACAGGCCCAGTTCGACGTCGAGAAGGTCGCCCGGGCGGAAGCTGCCGAGATTCGCCGGCCACACCTCGGTGAGCTGCTGCGGTGAGCAGCGCCGGTGCCATCCCCTGCGGTCACGCACGGCGTCCTCCTTCGGCACGCGGGTCCCCCGCCTTGTCGCGCGGGACGGAGATCTCATCGGCGACCAGCCGTTGGAAGGCCAGGTCGTCCAGGAGGGTGATCCGGTCGGCCAGGTGCTCCGGCAGGTTGCGGCGGAACTGCCGCCCATACGCCTCGTTGTCGCGGAACCGGTAGCGGGGCACGACGAGGAACGCCCGGTCGTACGGCGGCTCGTTTCTGAACGGTGTAATGGAACGTGCCAGGAGAACGGGGTTCACCCGGTCTTTGACGTCCACCGCCCAGTGCCGTCGTCCCGGCAGGGGGACGCGCAGGTCGTACGCGTCGTAGTTGGGCCACATCTCGGCGGTGATTCCGAACTTCTTCTCCAGCGCGGCTTGCAGATCGGTCTCCGCGAGCCCGGGGCTGGTGATGAACATCCGCAGCGGGCGGCTGAGCTGGAAGATCCCGCCTTTGTCCGCACGGAGCGGCGTGCCTTCGTCCGATAAGCCGTCGCGGCGGCATCGGTCCAGTTCACACCGGTGGCCGCCGTGCAGCAGCGGCACCATCAGGCAGCGGCAGCGAGCGCACTGCCGGTATGCACCGCGCCGCAGGTAGGAGGAGGGCACGGGCTCGTAGCAGCGCTTGATCACGTCGTGCAGCAGCACCCCGCAGTCGGGATCGCCGCCGAGCAGCGCCAGCTCGGCGGCGGTCAGCACGGGCCTGGAGGTGAGCAATGCCCGGAACGCGGTGTACGCCTGCGGGGCCTTTGCCGCGCGGCACACGGCGAGTGCCTCCCGGATGCGCTCGTTCTCGAAGATCTCCGCGGCCGGGTCGGCCGCGCTCACATCCCACTCCAGGCACAGCTGGTGCGGCAGCCGGGTCTCCGGATCGACGAGCAGGGCCGTGTCAGGAAAGTTCTCGGTCGGCAGCCTCAACGGCCACTCGGCCAGCGGCCGTTCGCAGGCCCATCGGACCATCTGCGGCACACTGCCCGGCGGTTCCTCGCCCCGGCGCAGGCAGTGCAGGACGAGTCGGTTGTACGCGTTCTGCACCTTCGCCGGGTAGACCGGATTGGGTACGGTCCGCTGCCGGGACAGGCTCGCCAGGGCGCTGGCGATTTGGCGAAGCAGCCCCTCGTCCGCTCCGACGGCGTCCTCGGACCGTGCGTCCCTCATGTCGGTCGTGGTCACGCCTCCCCCTCTCCCGCGACGGCGCCGTCGGGTGTGGCGCTCGGGCACCATCGGGACACCGGGCAGGACCGGCAATGCCGTCCGGGGCGGGCGTCCCATGTCTCGTCCTCCCGCCACGGACCGGCGTACCGCCGCAGTACCGACAGCGCCTTCTGCTGCCGACCGGGGTCGGTCGGATCGATCACATGTGGATCGGAACCGTCCGGCCGGAGGATCTCCACCTCGACGCGGGAGCCGTCCGGATCGCCGCCCAGCGCTCCCTGTGCCAGCAGCGTGACGGCCAGGGCCAGTTGGGGGTAAGTCTCAAGAAGGTCCTCGTGGTGCCGGCGCCGCCTCCGCGTCGTCTTGAGCTCGCGCCACACCCATGAGCCGTCCTCCTGGTAGAGCAGGTCGGGTTTGGCTATGACGACGGCCTGCGCCGCAGTGTCGTGTACGACGCGGAGAGCTTCTGGCTCGACCCGCTGGATGAGGGCAGCGTCCTGGAAGGGACAGGCATCGACGTGGCGGAGCAACATGTCCCGGCCGGTCGCGGCGTCCTCGTCGGAGACCCGCCAACGTCCCTCCGTCCAGTTCTCGCCCTCCGCGGGCATGTCGCCGGCCGTGCACGGCGGCCACCCCCGGCGCCGGTGCAGCTTCTCGATCCAGCCGTGCACCGCTTGGCCGAGCCTGGCCGCGCTTCCGTACTCGTCGGACTTGGGCAGGTGCAGGGCACGGAGGAATCCCTGTGCGGGGCAGGCCGCGTGATAGCGCAGATCGCTGACGGACACCTTCCTCAGCGGTGCCACCCGCGAGGAGAGTCCGAGGACACCAGGCCTGCGCGTCAGGGCCTCGCAGCCCGTGAACTGCTTGCAGTCGACGCAGGAGGAGCCGGGTACCGGCCTGCCCCCCGTCACGACACGGGCCACGTGCGTGTGCCCGTGCTCGGCGTAGTACGCCTCGGCCTCCTCGGCCGTGCCCTCGAACTGCACGCGCGGCCGTCCGTCGGCGAGCCCGACTTCGACCACACGCACCCGCTCGGGCCGGACGCCGGGTCCGTACGGCTCGAACGCACGCGACCATTTTCGGGGCCAGGCCGCCTGCCGCCCGTGGACGGCCACGTACACGGCGATAGCGATCTCGCCGGGCTCGGAGTCCTTGGCCTCACCGTGCCGTAGGCGCCGGTACTCGCGCACTCGTCCACCGGCCGACTCGTACCTGCGCCACCAGGTGTACATCTCCCAGACCTTGCCGTTCTCCCGCTGGGCCACCCAGAACGGACGGACGGGCTGGAGCCGCTGCTCACCGTCGCCGGCGCACGCTTCGATGTACGTACGGAGGGCATGCTCGGCATACGTCAGGTGGCCGGGGTGGAGCGCGGGGGTGCGGGAGCGCAGCCCCGCCAGGGCCTGGTCCGGTGTCTCACCGTGGAACTCGACCCGGTCGACGGCGTCCATCACCGGCCCGAGGGTGAACGTCTCAAGCTCTGGATTCGGCAGCCGGAGACGCCGGACCGGCCACAGACCGGGCCGGGCCTTGGCGGCGGCGTGCGAGGGGCAGGTGTGCTCCTCGCTCCCGCCCGTTCCGGGCCCCACGCGTACGAGGCCGTCGTCCCCGGTCAGCCAGTGCGGCTTGTGCCATGCCGTCGCGTCGTGACTCATTGCCTCCCCTTGTCTCGGAACAGACGGCACCCTTCGGACCGGGCCGGGTGCGCCGCCGGCTTCGACCGTAGCAGGAATCTTGGAACTCATTGGAAGTTATTGGCATTGGTTGGTTCTTGCGCTACGCTGCCCCGCATGGCGGCATCACTGGAGGAGCTCGAGCAGCGCCTGTCCCAGCTGCGCACCGAGCTGCGCGGTGCTGTGCGCGCACGGGACAAGGCCGAGACCATGCGTATCCGTCGCGCGCTGCGCGAAGCCGAGGCCGCGTGGGAGCACGCCCTCGAAACCGAGGCGGGACCGGACGGCGAGGCACTTTTGACCGAGCCCCCGGCCGCGCAAGCACCGGAAGCCACAGGCGCGCCACGCCGCAAGGGGCGTCCGGCACACGGCTCCATCCCGATCCGCGAACAGGTCCACCAGTCGCTGACCCTGCTGGGCGCCCCCGCCTCCCCGAAACTCATCTCGTCCACGTACGAGGCGTTCTTCACCGAGTCGCTGGTCGCCACCAAGCTCGCGTCCCTCCGCCGCGACGAGGAACGCTCCTTCACGGCACAGGGCTATGCCCGCCCGTACTACGTCTGCGCGGCGCTGACCCACGACCGCCTCGTCCCCGCACGTGGACTCCTGGCCCTGTCTACCTGGCCCGTGGAGCGGCGGATCATCGGCCCGCTCAGCCCGCGCACCGACTTCCTCACCCATGCGATGGGAACCGCCGAGCAGATCCAGCGGCTCACCACCGCGGGGCATCCGGCCCCCGACGCGGCCTGGCGGCTGCTGCGCCGTTTCGCTCTCACGATCCCGGGCGCCTACGACGCCGCGGCCCCGGAACTCGACCCCGCCCGCGTGATCGCGGCCGCCCACGCCGAAGCGGCCGTCCACCGGCAGGAGGACGACCAGCAGCGGCAAGCGGCAGCGCAGCGCGCCCGTTCCCAACTGTCGGACGCGCAGCAACTGTTCGGCGCGGCGCCGATGCGTGACGCGCTGCGCGACGCGAGTGGGACCCTCCCCTGACCTTCCTGACCGACCCCTTTCCCGGCGGCGATGGCGTCAGACGCCTCGCACGCCGGTGAGCCCCGAAAACGTTCCCGAAGTAGAGACGATGCCCTCGCAGCAGTCCGAACCTCCCGACGGCCGACTCACGCGGCTGCGTGGACCGCAGCTCCCTCAGCCGTACACCGCCCGCAAGATCACCGCCCTGACCGCCAATCCCGCCTGCGCCCGCCGTGCCGTCCTCGACGCCGCCGGAGTGGACAAGGCGTTACTCGCCCAGCAGGTCGGATACGAGCCGCGCTTCGGCCAGTCACCCTTCGCCCTCGCCCGCGAGAAGGCGTTCCACGACCTCGTGAAGTGGGGCTCCTACGCCGAGCTCATCCGGCTGCTGCGCGAGCAGCTCTCCGTCCCCGTGGCAGAGGCCCAGGTCACTGACCTCACCGAGGTGGGGGGCAACACGGCGCTGCACGTGCGCGAGCGGGAAACCCACCGCCTCATCGCGCACGTGGCCTCCGGCCAGGACGTACGGCTCATCCTCGACCGCCCCGTGCTCACCCTCGAAGTCGCCGGCCAGACTGCGTACTTGGAGCCGGACGCGCTCACCCACCGCATCGGGGGGAAGTTCCACGTCGTCGTGATCCGCTCGTTCGCGGCGATCGACGGCCAGGCCAACCCGACCGCCGTCGCCGAGGCGGCCAAGCAGGCCGCGGTGTACGTCCTCGCCCTACGCCGCGCCTTCGAGACCGCTGCCCTGCCCACCGAGCAGATCTCCCACGAGTTCCTGCTCGTCTGCCCCAAGGACTTCTCCAACCGCCCCTACGGCCGCCTGATCGACCTTCGGCAGGAACTCGACGCCCTCCAGTTCCAGCTCTCACGGCTGCGGCGAGCCGAGGAGCTCGCGGCCGGGCTGCCCGAGACGGCGACCCTGGACACGACCCGAAGCGCAGACGAACTCTCTTCTTCCACAGCGGCGTTGGACGCGTCGTACACCCCCTCCTGCCTGTCCTTCTGCGAGATGGCGCGCTACTGCCGCGACGAGGCCGACGCATGCGCCTCTCCGGCCCGCCTCGGCAACGGCGTACGCAACGACCTGCCCGGCATCGACTCCACCCGCACCGCGCTCGACTACCTGGACGGCGTCGCCGCCCCCGGAGAGGCCGAGGCGGAAGCCGCCGACCTGTTGCGCGACGCCGCCCGGCTGCGTCGGCTCCGCCAGGGGGCTGCATGAGCGTCCTGTCCACGGTCGCGATGCTCACGGCGTCCCGCACCGGCCGCGCCGAACCGCTGACGACCGTCCGCCACCAGCACCTGGACGAGAAGCCGTTCGTCCTGGTGCCGCTCACCCTCGCCGGCGAGGCGTGCGCGCCCCTGGCCGCGCTCGCCGGTACGGACCCCGAGCACCCGACCCTCCTCACCATCCGCCAGCCTCGCAACCGCGCCGAACGCTTCCGGTTCGCCGAGCGTCTCGCCGCACTGCTGCTCGCCTACATCGACGGATGCCGGACGGAGACGGAGCCGTACACCGTCGGCCGCGGCAAGGGGAAGGAGGAGCGCCTGCGCTTCCAGCGGGCCCCGCAGTTCCTGGTGCCGAACGGCGAGGGCATCGCCTACGTGCGCCTGCTCGGTCGGCTGACCAGGCTGCGCGCCACCGAGGGGCCGTACGCGGTCGACCCGTCCGTGCCCGCCCTCGGCAAGTGGCTGACCTGGTTCGCGGACCTGGCCGAGTTCCCGGACTCCTCTGTGCTGCTCGCGATGACCCGGCTGCTCGCCGCGCACTGGGCCACTGGCCAGAGCCCCTCGGAGGACTCCCACCTCGCGTCCCTGCTCGCCTGGATCGATCCACCGGAGGGCAGCGACGGCGCGCGGGCGGCGCGAGAGGCGGAGGACCCCGCCGTGTGGCCGCCGGCGGGTCCGTCCACGGACCCGGTCTTCGACCGGACCCTGCACGAACTGATGACGCGCTTCGACGAGGCGTCCGACGACCGCGGGCGCGAGGCGGTCGGCCGCCAGATCGACCGTGAGCTGAACGGCCAGATGCTGCCCACCTGGCGGCTGATGTGGCGCGGCGTGGAGTTGCTCCGCGAGCTACCGGAGGGCGCCCACGTCCCCGGCCGCTGGGCCCTTGACCGCCGCTGGTTCTCCGAGTACGCCGAGTACCTGGACGCCGACGGCCGCCCGCAGGCCCGCCGCGACCAGGCCGTCCGAGCAGCCCGCCGCCTGGCCCGACTGGAGGACGCCCTCGCCCGCTACGAGGCGCAGCGCGCGTACGACGACCCGCTGGTGATGGCGGAGTACGAGCTGACCGGCGAGGCGTTCACGGGCACGGTGACGGCCAGGGACGAGGACCGCTTCGTCCCCGGCGACCGTCCCGGCTCCCAGGTGTGGCGTCCCACGCTCACTCTCCGCACCGACACCCGCGTACGCCTTGCGGTCGGCACGACGGTGAAGTCCCCCGCCCGGCCCGGCCAGGAGGCACGGATCCTCGGTGTCCGGCAGGAGGACGACGGCGGCCACACCGTGGTGCTCCAGCTCAAGGGTGGCTTCGCGAACAAGCGCAGGCCTCCGGCACCGGCCGGAACCCTCGCGGAAACCGGCGAGGAGCTGACGTACACCACGCTCAACCCCACGGCCATGCCGTCCGCCCTGCCCGACGAGGAGAACACCCCCTGGACCCACGGCGGTCCGCCCCAGCCGTACGAGCCCACCGACGAGGACGCAGAGGAGACCTGGGAGTGACCGCCCTCCTTCCCGGCACCGCGGAGCCCGAAGCTCTCACCCCCGGCGAACGCGCGGACCGCGCGGTCGGTGGAATCCTGACCAGCCTCGACACCGCGCCCGGCCGGGGCGTCGTCGTGGACTCGCCTCCGGGAGCCGGGAAGTCCACACTGGTGGTGAAGGCCATCGGGCACCTGACGTCCGCGGGCCACCAGCTCATGATCGTCGCACAGACCAACGAACAGGTCGACGACCTGGTGGACCGCATCGCGCGCGAGCACCCCGGCCTCGCCCTCGGCCGCCTCCACGCCGGGGGCCACATCCTCCCGCCCCGCGTCACCCGGCACCCCAACGTCACCGGGAGCAGCCAGGTGACGGACCTGCGCGACCTGCCCGTCGTGGTGTCCACCGCGAAGAAGTGGTCGTTCGTCACCCCGGACAAGTGCGCACCGTGGCGGTGGGCCATCGTCGACGAGGCGTACCAGATGCGCTCGGACGGGCTACTCGCGACGGCCCCGCTGTTCGCCCAGGACGACTCGCAGGTCCTCTTCGTCGGCGACCCCGGCCAACTCGACCCCTTCGCCACCGTGGAGACCGACCGCTGGCACGGCCTGACCTGGGACCCCCTGCGCAACGCGGTCGACGTCACCCTCGCCCACAACCCCGACCTGGTACGCCACCAGCTCCCAGTCTCCTGGCGCCTACCGGAGACGGCGGCGCCTCTGGTCGAGCAGGCCTTCTACCCCTTCTACCGGTTCGTCCCCGGCACAACGGCATCGGAGCGTGTGCTGTCGTACGCCAGCTTGCCCCACGGCTCCGGCCCACTGGACGACGTCCTCGCCCGGGCCGCCGGCTCCGGCTGGGGCCATCTGGAACTCCCCGCCCGCCACACCCTGGACCAGGACCCGGAGGTGGCGGACGCCCTCGTGGCGACGGCGGCCCGGCTGCTCGAGCGCGGCGCGCTGGTCAACGGGGAGCCCCTGACCGCGGACCGCATCGCCATCGGTACGGCACGCACCGTGCAGGCGGACGCGGTCCGCTCCCGCCTCGCCGCCCACGGCCTGACCGGCATCACCGTGGACACCGCCAACCGCCTCCAGGGCCGCGAGTTCGACGTCACCCTGGTCTGGCACCCGCTCTCGGGCCGCCAGGACGCCTCGGCTTTCCACCTGGAGACGGGCCGCCTGTGCGTCCTGCTCTCCCGGCACCGCTTCGCCTGCATCGTGGTGGCCCGCGCCGGTATCCGGGATCTACTGGACCGGCATCCGCGGAGCAGTCCTGTGTACCTGGATGTGCCACCGAAATTCCCGGACGGGTGGCGGGCACATCAGGTGGTCATGGGGCATCTGGAGCGGGGGGAGCACCAGGTGCGGGTTGCCTGATCCGAGCATCGATTCGCCGTACGCGGAGCCGGCCTGGCACTGGGCGAGCGGGGGTAACCGACCGGTGAGCGGCTTCCCGGGCGCCGCCCGAGCGAGACCTGGATGCCCGTCCCGCGCGCCCGAAAGAAGCGCAAGACGTCGGCCGGCGTCTAGCACGAGCTGTTCATCGACGGCTTCTCCGCTCAGCATCGTTCTCGGATCGAGTGGCACCGGTGGCGGTTGCCGTTGCCGGCTGATCGCCTCGGCACCCGCTCGTGGAGCAAGCCCGCGAAGGGCTGAGCCCCGTGCCCGGCTCCTGCCGGCGGGTCGTTCACCGCGTGAGCGATCATCTGGACAGGGCGGAGCGTGGCTCCCGGCCGTCAGACGGCCACCACATGCACGTCCGTCGGCGCGAAAACCGTCAGGTAGGCGTGGATGTCCCCAGGGTCGGTGGTGAAGATCACCGCGCTGCCGTGCCGAGCCGCCGCCAGGGCCACCCAGGCGTCCACCGCGTCCGGCCGCTTCTTCGTCGGCAGGGCCGCCCGCCCCAGAGCGGTGCCGATGCGCCGCCAGTCGGCCAGGTCCGGACCCGTCGCGCAGGCCAGACACTCCGGATGGCCCGCCTTCGTCTCACGCATGGGCGGCTCGGACGTACGGGCCTGCGGGACCGTGCAGTCTTTCAGGACGCCGGACAGGGCGTGCACCAGCGCCGGCTGGGGGCGCCACACCTGGGCGAGGACCGGTCCGAGCACCAGCGCCCGGTGCGGGACCGTGCGCAGTCCCTCATGGAGAGCCACCGCCTTCGCCTTGCGGTCGGCGAGTGCGATGAGCATGCCGGTGTCGTAGACCGGCACCCGTACGCTCACGCGGCGTGTCCCGGACGGCGGGCTTGCCGATCCCGGCCGTGGACGAGGCCCAGGGCCTCCTCGACCTCGCGGCGTTCCTGCTCCGTCAGTTCCACGGCGGGTGCCGGGGCGGGTTCGGCGGGCAGCACCTCCGCTGCCCGCTCCGCGCGGGCGATGAGTGCGTCCACCGCGGCGAACTGTTCCTCTATGGCATCGCTCTCGGCCATCTGACGCGTTGCGGCATGCACCAGGTACGCCGAGACATCCATGCCCGCCCTTTCCGCATGCTGCCTGATGCGTTCGGCCTGCTCCTGCTCCAAGCTGATGCTGATGCGCGTCTTCGCCATAAGGACAGCGTAATACGCGTATGACGACAGTGCGAGCGCGGTCGCGGGGAACTGGGCACGTCCCCTCTCCCGGCGCGCCGTCGGTCACTGCCTCCGGGGCGCCAGAGCCCCGATCACCCGCTCCACGTCGTCCCGCCACGCACACAACTCCCCCTGCGTGGGAGCCAGCTCGTACCCGTGGTAGTGGCAGGCCCGACTGAGGCCGGCCCAGGTGGCCGACCAGCGGCGGGCTGTGTCGGGGTCGGCGTAGGACTCCAGGCACAGGGACTGCGCGTGCGGCGGGCAGTAGGACAGTTGGAGCTTGCGGGCCTGCCAGTAGCGGCGCAGGGCCTCTTCGAGAGCGTGGCGAAGCAGCAGTGCCACGGCGCGCGGCCAAACGCCCGTGCTGGAGGCGGTGGCCGTACCGAGCAGCCGGTCCGCACCCGCGAGCAGTTCCTCGGGGGTCGAGGTGGACGACGGCGAAGCCGGGAGGGCCGCGCGGGGCGGGGACAGGCGCGTGGACGGAACGGGGGCCGCCGGGGGGCTCGTGGTCACAGGGATCGCACCGCCTTCGCGAGGTCCGCGGTGCGGCGGATGATCCCCTCGACATCGTCGATGGGCACCGCTTCGTGGGAGCCCCTGTTGCACCACCGGATGTGGTCGGTGGCCTGCTGGCCGTAGGCCCGGGTGAGGTCGGTCATGGCCTCGCCCACCCGGTCCGTCTCCCCGTAGAGGGCGAGGGAGGCCAGTTCGGTGAGCCTGTGGGCCTTGGCGATGCGTCGCTCGATCTCGTCGTGGGGCAGGCCCGTGCCGAGGAGCCGGCGGCGGGCCGGTTCGAGGAGGGCGGCCTCCAGAGCGGTGCGGCACAGGCCGGGCAGGACCCGGGCGGCGACGTCGCCGGGCAGGTCACGGGTCCTGGCGAGCGCCTTCGCGTCGTTCAGGGCCTGCTTGACGGGGTCGTCACCGGAGCGGACGCGTACGGCGGAGCGCTCACGGCGGTCGACCGTGAGGACGGTGGCGGGCAGCCGCAGGTACTTCAGGGCTTGGGGCAGGCGGGTGTCGTGGGTGAAGACGACGACCTGGCGGTGCTCGGCGAGGAGGGCGAGGACGCGGGCGAGGCCGTCCACCTTGGCGGGGTCCATGGACTGCACCGGGTCGTCGATGACAAGGAACCGGAAGGGGTTCTCCGGGAGGAAGGTGCGCGGGAGGAAGAGGGACAGGGCGAGGGCGTGCAGTTCCCCCTGGCTCATCACGCCGAGCGCGGGGGCGTCGATGTCGTCGACGGTCACGTCGAGGGCGACCTTGCGCTGGGTTGCGGAGCCGCTCAGGCGGACGGGGCCGAGAGCAACGTTGCTCTGCTGGCGCAGGTTGGACCAGATGCGCTGGGCGTCTTCGGCGATGGGCCGCATCCGGTCGGCGCGGATCTCGTCGTGGGCGGCCTTGAGCCACTTCTGGGCGGCCTTGACACGGGCCAGGTGCGGGACCGCACGCTCGGCTGCGTGGGCCTTGTCCAGCCAGGCGGCCAGTGCCCGCGCGGCGTCGCGCCAGGTGTCGTCCTGGTCGACGAGGCGCCCTGCGGCCTCCTGGCGGGTGACCCGTGCGGCGTCGGCGGCGATCCGCGCGGCGTGCTCGGCGGCGGACGCCAGTACGGCCGGGTCGGACATGGTGCGGCACCGCAGCCAGTCGTCCCAGGCGGCGGCGATCTCGGACGGCAGCCAGTCGGGGGGCGGGACGGCCAGGTCACGGACGGCCTGCGCGGCCGAGCCCAGTTCCCTGCGGGCCGTGAGGACCTGCTCGGCCTCGGCGCGCAGCAGGCGTTCCTGCTCGGCGGCGTCGCGTGCCCATTCCTCGTCGAGGCGGGCCGCGCCGCCGCACACCGGGCAGGTGTCGAGGGCGGGGTGGGCACGGTGGTGGGCGAGCGCGCGGGCGAGGAGTTCGGCGCGGCGCAGCGCGTCCTCGGCGGACGTGCCCCGCAGGTCCTCGGCGGAGGCGATGGCTTCGCGCAGCCGGGTCACGGCCGTGGCGACCGCCTCGGTGTCGGGTCCGGTCAGGGTGGAGCGGCGGCGCAGGTCGAACAGGAGTGACTCGTCCGCCGGGCCAGTCCCTGCCGCCAGTTCGGCCGCCCGGGCGAGGTCCGGGCGCCGCCCGCTGAGTGCGGTGCAGGCGGCCCGGGCGCGGGGGTCGTCGATGCCGTTGAGCAGAGCGAACAGGGCGGGCAATTCGGCCTTGGCCGCCTTGGCGGGTGCCTCGTACTCGCGGGCCAGCTCGCGCAACCGCGCGTCTGCGGCGGTGAGTTGCTCCAGTCCCAGGATGGAGGCGACGGCGTCGTACATCTCACTGGGCTTGCCGCCGATCACCTGGCCGAGCTCGGAGTACGACAGGAAGGGGCGGTAGGTCGCCAGGTCCTCCTGCCAGCCGAGGTCCGAGAGGGGAACGGGGTCGCGGCCGGGTCGGTCGAGTTCGGCGGTGGAGTCGGCGACGTCGTCCCCGTTCCAGGTGCGCAGCACGGTGGCGGGCTCCGGATCGCCGTCGATGCGCAACTCCACGGCGACCTGGGGTTCCTGGGCGTGGTGGAGGTTGCGCCAGCTCTTGCGCCAGATGTCGCTACGGCCGCGCCAGCGAGCGTTGTCGCCGGTCAGTGCGATCTCTACGGCTTCCGCGAAGCTCGACTTGCCGGAGCCGTTGCGGCCGGTGACCAGGGTGAGTCCCGGGCCGGGGGCGAGGGGAAGGCGTGTGGTGCGGCCGATGCCTCTGAAGCCGCTGACCGTGACGGACTGCAGGTAGGCGCCCGGCATCCGGCCGCGAGTCCCGCCGTCGTCCTGGAAGGCGGTGAGCAGGAGGGCCCGGGTGTCCTCGTCGAGGTCCGAACGGGTGAGCCGCCCGGCGATGAGATGGGCGAGAGTGTCGGCCGCCGGCTCCTGGGCGGGCGGCCCTGCGGGAAACGGGTCCGGGGCGGGATCGGCGGGTACGGGATCGGCGGGTACGGGCATGGCGGGACTCCCGTGGAGTTGTCGACTGCGGAGCGAGGGGCCGGACAGGCCGACGGCGACTGAACGACCAGGGACACACGGGAGCTGCGTTGTAACGCGGGGCCGTGAGCCGTGAGGTGTGGACGACCATAGCCCACCCCGCACCGATAATGGAACTCTTTGGAATTCCATGGGGATCTTTGGTACCGGGGCCGGGCGTCACACCCCAACCCCGGCACTCACAGACGCCACTCCTCGAAGAGCACCCCCAGCAGCTCGTCCTGTCTGGCCTTCAGCACCTCGGGGGTCCACTCGGCGTGCTGGAGCACCTGGCTGGTCAGCGCGAAGGGGACCACTCCCCCGCGGCCGGTGAAGTACTTGGCCTTCTTGGCGGTGAAGTCGTAGTTCTGAGCCGCCGAGTTCTTGGCGCGGTTCAGCAACACCAGGTTTCCCAGGCGGTGCGTCCACTGGGCACGCTGCTCCTCGTCGAACAGCTCGACCCACTGCGAGTCGGCCTTCGGGTTCTGCGGCAGGACGTGCTCCACGGTGATGAGCGGATGGTCGTACGTCACGCCCTGCCCGCGGGCCAGCAGCTCGTCGAGCCGGAGCAGCACGTACTTGCGGATCTTGCCGACCAGATAGAGATCGCCGTCGAGTCGGGCCCGCGTCTCGGCCTTCTCGTCATCCCTCAGTTCGAGGGCCGGGGAGTCGAGGCCCAGTCCGTCGTCGAGCTGCCGAAGCAGCTCTGCGTAACGTGTGACGCGAGGGGTCGTGTAGACGCGGCGGACGAACATGCTGGCCGACAGCCGCTCCAAGGCCCGCATGAACGTGTCGAGCCATGCCGGATCGTCCTCATGGTGGCGCAGCGCCCAGAGAGCGGCCGGCCGCCAGTCGTAGTTGTCGACCTGCTGGAGCCTCCTGAACCAGGCGTTGACCGCCTCCGCACCCGAAGCGGACTCATAACGTGCCTCACGGATCTGGGCGTAGGCCTCGGCATACGGCCGGACGACGTCATGGACGAAGACCTCGGCTCTGCCGGGGAGGTAACGGCTGAGCACCTGCTCCGGGAACTCCTTGAGCAGCTCCTGTTCCGCCCGCTTCTTGGCGAAGATCATCCGCAGGTGGAGGAAGAGCTCCGCGAAGTCGTCACGGCCCAGCATCTCCTCGGCGTCCTCCCAGGTGGTGGCGCACGCCTCGGAAGCCTCCGCACCGAGATCCCCGATGATCTGCGACTTGAAGATGTCGGTGGGAGACAGGTCGAGGCCGCGGGAGTTCATGACGCTGAAGATCCGGTGTGCACTGTCGAGGTCAGGAGTGCTGACGACAACCAGGAACGTCCGCTCGGCGAGCATCTGGGCCAGTTCCAGTCGGCGTTCCTCGGTCAACGCGGTGAGGCTGCGGTGGAGGACCGTCGCGTTGCGGAGAACGGCCTTCTGCGCGTCCGTCCGCAGGGCTTCCTCCTTGAGCGTCAGCAGAGTGCCCACCGCACCCTTCGTCTGCACGTACTTCTCGAAGAATTCCGCGTCACGGCTTCGCAGAGTGAGCCGCGGCCTCGGGGCGAGCCCACGGATCTTGGCACCCGGTTCCATCACCAGCCGGTCGAGGTCGCCGCGTAGTTCCGGATCCTCGGTGAGGTCGCGCAGGACCGACAGGAGGATGGTCAGGGTCGTGAGGCGCTGCTGCCCGTCGATGACATCCGCCTTCGGGACTGCGCTGTTCTTCACGAGCACAACCGATCCGAGGAAGTACGGCTCATCCGTCCCGCGGTCGAGGGCTTCCTGCAGATCCATCAGCAGTTGAGCCGCCTGCTCCTCCTGCCAGGCATAGGGGCGCTGGTAGTCAGGGATCTGAAAGTCGTAGTCACTGCTGAACACCTTGTGCAGGGGCATCTCGTGCGCCTCAAGCTTTTGCATGCCCAGATGATGTCGGAAAAATGGAGCTCCGCGGCGGTGATCCGGCGCAACTCCCTTCCGCCCGGCAGCGATTCCGCGGGAGCCGGGGCCACCTCACAGTTGGACGAGAGCTTCGGGGAGTACGGGCCCGCAGGGGACCAGCGTCGGCAGTGCCCCGCCCTCGGGTCCCACGCCACGGTCACCTGCCACCGCCGGCCCCAGCCACGCCCGCCCACCGTCGTCGACCTCGACGCCCCACTGTCCGCGCTCCGGCAGCCCTGCCCACCATCCCCAGGCCCCAGCGGGACACCCCGGCCTACGCCGACATCTGCACGGGGAAGAACATCACCGTCCCGGGCACCGCCTTGGTTCCGACCCGCCCCACGCGCGCCCGCTTCCGACCGAGCAGGTCGAGCCTCCGCCGCGCGAGTGACACGCCCCCGCCGCGCTCCGCCCCCTGAAAACCCCGCATGCCTGCGCCACGGCTACCAGCCGTCACGCAGGCATGTCCTGTTTCCACAGGCGAGAGGCGCAGCACCCGGACTGCCACCGCCTCACTCCCTCATCGAGCCGATCACGAAACTCAAGGCCCCATAAACGACGAAAAACCGGCGAGTCACATGACTCGACCGGTAATTCGCGAACGCTTCGGGACGATCACGTGAGCATCCCGCACGGAGAGTGTCCGAGGGGGGACTTGAACCCCCACGCCCGATAAAGGGCACTAGCACCTCAAGCTAGCGCGTCTGCCATTCCGCCACCCGGACCAGGTGTCTGCCGCCTTGCGGGGTGTGTTCCGCGCGGCGACAGGGACAACAATACCAAGGTTTCGGGGTGCGTTTCACCTGCGTATCCGTCCGCCGGGCGAGGCAGGACGCGGGATTGCCAACGGTATACAGTCCGCGAGGTCCCGTGTGCCGAGGGTGAGAGTCAGGGCATGAGCTGGTACTCCGGGAAGTTCCCGGGCAGCCGCTCCCCCGCCGGGCCCCGTGTCACCGCCCGTACCAGTAGCTCACCGCCGACGAAGGCGCCGCGCCAGGACGCGCCGAACCCGCCGAACAGCTCGTCCCGGTCGCCGCGGGAGCGCGGGACGCCGTGCCCGGTCTTGAAGGCGCGGATGTGCGGGGCGAGCCGGTCGTAGGTGGCCCGGTCGTCCGTGGCGAGCGTGGCCACCAGCGCGCCGTTGGACGCGTTCATGGCGGCCAGCAGTTCGGCCTCGGTGTCGACGAGGACGATCGTGTCGACCGGCCCGAAGGGCTCCGCGTGGTGCAGCGGGGAGGACGGCGGCGGACCGAGCAGGGTGACCGGGTGGACGTAGGCGGAGGTGTCCTGGCCCGGCAGGAAGCGCGCCTCGTCCGGCCGGGCCCGGTACAGCGGCACGGCGCCCCGGTCGACGGCCTCGGCCACCTGGTCGGTCAGCTCCTTGGCCTTGGCCGCGTTGATCAGCGGCCCGAAGTCCAGCTCGGGGAGCGGGTCGGCCGGGTCCGCCACGGCGAGCGGGTGGCCGACGCGGACGGCCCGGACCGCCGGCAGGTAGGCGGCGAGGAACGCGTCGAACAGGGAGCGCTGGACGACGAAGCGCGGGTAGGCGGTGCAGCGCTGTTTGCCGTAGTCGAACAGGCGGGGGACGACGGCGGTGAGCGCGGTCCAGTCGGAGAAGTCCCAGACGCCCCAGGTGTTGAGGCCCTCTTGTTCCAGGATGTGCCGTTTGCCCAGGTCGGCGACGGCGGTGGCGACGGCCGCGCCGGTGTCGCGCCCTCCGACGAAGGACACACAGCCGATCTCCGGGGCCCGCACCAGCGCCTGGTTCAGCTCGCGCCCGCTGCCGCCGACCAGGGTCAGGGGCACTCCTTCGCGGGCGGCCAGCGCCGCGGCGAGGGTGAGGCATGCCACACCGCCGTCGGTCGGGGTCTTGGCGATGACCGCGTTGCCCGCCAGCGCCTGCACGAGAGCGGCGTGCACGAGCACGCTCATCGGGTAGTTCCAGCTGGCGATGTTCGACACGGGCCCGTCCAGCGGGGCCCGGCCCGCGAGCATCGGTTCGATCCCGTCGACGTACCAGCGCACGCCGTCGATCGCCCGGTCCACGTCCGCGAGCGCGAGCCGCCACGGCTTGCCGATCTCCCAGACGAGCAGCAGGGCGAGCAGGTCCCGGTGCTCGGCGAGCGCGTCCAGGGTGGCGGCGACGCGGGCCCGCCGTTCGGGCAGCGGGACGTGCCGCCAGGCGCGGTGCTGGTCCAGCGCGGCGCGTACCGCCCGCTGGGCGGTGTCGCCGTCCAGGCGGGGCGCGCCGGCGACGGGGGTGCCGTCGACCGGGGTGGTGGCGGGCAGTGTCCGGCCGTCGGGGCGCCAGACACCGGCCCACAGATTGCCGGCGGCCTGTTCCCGGAAGGCCTCGGGGGCGACCGTGAGACAGCGCTGCCAGGCGTCGGCGTAGGAGGTGCCGGGTTTGAGGAGTGCGACGGGGGAAGGGGTCGGCGGCTGTGGGGTGAGGGTGGGTGCCATGCGTGGTCTCCGCTCTTGCTGGGCGGGGATGGAGGGTGCGGGGAGTTACCTGCCTTCTCTCGGGAGGCGAGGTCCCCGCTCCTGGCGGGAGGCGGGGTACCTGCCTTTTCTCAGGAGGCGGCGGTGCGGGAGGCACGCGCCTGCGCTCAGCCCTGCCGCAGCGCCTCCAGCACCGCGCGGGCCGTCTCCGTGGGGGTGCGGCCCACCCGCACCCCGGCCGCCTCCAGGGCCTCCTGTTTGGCGCGGGCGGTGCCGGTGGAGCCGGAGACGATGGCGCCGGCGTGGCCCATCGTCCGGCCCTCGGGCGCGGTGAACCCGGCGATGTAGCCGACGACGGGCTTGGTGACGTGGTCGCGTATGTAGGCGGCGGCCCGTTCCTCCGCGTCGCCGCCTATCTCCCCGATCAGGACGATCAGTTCGGTGTCGGGGTCGTCCTGGAACGCGGCCAGGCAGTCGATGTGGCTGGTGCCGACGACGGGGTCCCCGCCGATGCCGACGCAGGTGGAGAAGCCGGTGTCGCGCAGCTCGTGCATGAGCTGGTAGGTGAGGGTGCCGGATTTGGAGACCAGGCCGATCCGGCCGGGTTTGGCGATGTCGGCGGGGATGATGCCCGCGTTCGACTGGCCCGGGGAGATCAGGCCGGGGCAGTTGGGTCCGATGACGCGCGTGCCCCGCCGCCGCGCGTACGCGGTGAAGGCGACGGTGTCGTGGACGGGGATGCCCTCGGTGATGACGACGGCCAGCGGGATCCGGGCGTCGGCGGCCTCGGTGACGGCCGCCTTGGCGAAGGCGGGCGGGACGAAGACGACGCTGACGTCCGCGCCGGTCGCCCGTATGCCGTCGGCGACCGAGCCGAACACGGGCAGCGGGTGTCCGTCGACGTCGACGGTTCGGCCGGCCTTGCGCGGGTTGACCCCGCCGACGACGTTCGTGCCGGCCGCGAGCATGCGCCGGGTGTGCTTCATGCCCTCGGCGCCGGTCATGCCCTGCACGAGGATCCTGCTCTCCGTGGTGAGGTGGATGGCCATGTCCGGGCTCCTCAGGCGGTGTGGGCGAGTTCGGCGGCCCGGCGGGCGGCGCCGTCCATGGTGGCGACCTGTTCGACCAGCGGGTGCGCGCGGGCGTCGAGGATCGCCCGGCCGCGGGCGGCGTTGTTGCCGTCGAGGCGCACGACGAGCGGCTTGGTGGGCTGGATGCGGTCGACGGCCGCCAGGATGCCGTCGGCGACGGTGTCGCAGGCGGTGATCCCGCCGAAGACGTTGACGAGGACGCTGCGGACGGCGGGGTCGGCGAGGACCACCGAGAGCGCGTCGGCCATGACCTCCGCCGAGGCTCCGCCGCCGATGTCGAGGAAGTCGGCGGGGCGGGCGCCGCAGCCGGCGACGACGTCCAGGGTCGACATGACGAGGCCGGCGCCGTTGCCGATGATCCCGACCTCGCCGTCGAGCTTGACGTAGTTGATCCCGCGGGCGGCTGCCTCGCTCTCCAGTGGATCACGGTGCTCCGCGTCGTCGGCGCCCCAACGGGTCTGCCGGAAGCGCGCGTTGTCGTCCAGGGTGACCTTGCCGTCGAGGGCGAGGACCTGCCCCTGGGCGGTGCGCACCAGCGGGTTGACCTCGACCAGCAGGGCGTCCTCGTCGACCAGCACCTGCCACAGCCGGACGAGGACGTCGGCGGTCTGCGGCGGCAGCCCGGCGGCCCGCGCGATCTCCCCGGCCTTGGCGGAGGTCACGCCCTCGGCCCGGTCGACCGGGATACGCGCCACGGCCTCGGGGTGGTGCGCGGCGACCTCCTCGATGTCCACCCCGCCCTGCGCGGAGGCGATGGCGAGGAAGCCGCCGGCCGCCCGGTCCAGGACGTAGGAGACGTAGAACTCCTCGGCGACGTCGACCGGTTCGGCCAACATCAGCGTGCCGACCCGATGGCCGTTGATGTCCATTCCGAGGATCTGCCGTGCCGTCAGTTCGGCGGCGGCCGGGTCGGCGGCGAGCCGGACTCCGCCCGCCTTGCCGCGCCCGCCGGTCTTCACCTGAGCCTTGACCACGGCCCGGCCGCCGAGCCGCCGGGCGATCTCCCGGGCCTGCTTGGGCGACCGGGTGACCTCGGCCCGCGGCACCGGGATGCCGTGGTCCTGGAAGAGCTGTCGTGCCTGGTGTTCGTACAGGTCCATGCCGGCTCCTGTCTGCGGGGATCATCGCGCGCGCTCGGCTGACCGGAATCGACCGGACGCCGATGACCGAAAACTGTGTACGCCCCCTGGACACCGCCCACTGGATGCGGGATAACAAGCTTCATACAGTATTCGTCGACTGTATGCAATCTACTGCATACAGACCGACCTACCGCATGCACCGCCCCTCCACACACCGCTGTATGCACCGCTCACCGCTCAACACGCACCGCTCCGCACGCATCCCCGTGAGCCGCCCAACCTCCTACGAAAGGGACGGGACTCCGCCATGCCCGACGACACCCAGGACGTGATCTCCGGTGGCCATCTCGTCGCCAAGGCCCTGAAGGCCGAAGGCGTCGACCGCATCTACACCCTGTGCGGCGGCCACATCATCGACATCTACGACGGCTGCGTGGACGAGGGGATAGAAGTCGTCGACGTCCGCCACGAGCAGGTCGCCGCGCACGCCGCCGACGGCTACGCCCGGATCACCGGCAAGCCGGGCTGCGCGGTGGTCACCGCGGGGCCCGGGACGACCGACGCCGTCACCGGCGTCGCCAACGCCTTCCGCGCCGAGTCCCCGATGCTGCTGATCGGCGGTCAGGGCGCGCTCACCCAGCACAAGATGGGGTCCCTCCAGGACCTGCCGCACGTCGACATGATGACGCCGATCACCAAGTTCGCGGCGGCGGTGCCGGACACGGCCCGCGCGGCGGACATGGTGTCGATGGCCTTCCGCGAGTGCTACCACGGCGCGCCGGGCCCCTCCTTCCTGGAGATCCCCCGGGACGTCCTCGACGCGAAGGTGCCGGTCGCCAGGGCCCGTGTCCCGCAGCCCGGCGCCTACCGGGCCTCGACCCGCTCGGCCGGCGACCCGGAGGCCGTGGAGAAGCTCGCCGACCTGCTCGTCCACGCCGAGAAGCCGGCGATCCTGCTGGGCAGCCAGGTGTGGACGACCCGGGGCACCGAGGCCGCGATCGAGCTGGTGCGCACCCTGAACGTCCCGGCGTACATGAACGGCGCCGGACGCGGCACGCTCCCGCCCGGAGACCCGCACCACTTCCAGCTCTCCCGCCGGTACGCCTTCTCCCACGCCGACGTCATCGTCATCGTCGGCACCCCGTTCGACTTCCGCATGGGCTACGGCAAGCGCCTCTCCCCCGACGCCACGGTCGTGCAGATCGACCTCGACTACCGCACGGTCGGCAAGAACCGCGACATCGGCCTGGGCATCGTCGGCGACGCGGGCCTGGTCCTGAAGTCGGTGACGGAGGCCGCCGCCGGCCGGCTCAACGGCAGCGCGGCCAGGCGCAAGGAGTGGCTGGACGAACTGCGGGCGGCCGAGCAGACGGCGATCGAGAAGCGGCTGCCGCAGCTGCGGTCCGACGCCTCCCCGATCCACCCGTACCGGCTGGTCAGCGAGATCAACGACTTCCTGACCGAGGACTCGATCTACATCGGCGACGGCGGCGACATCGTCACCTTCTCCGGGCAGGTCGTCCAGCCCAAGTCGCCCGGCCACTGGATGGACCCGGGCCCCCTCGGCACCCTCGGCGTCGGCATCCCCTTCGTGCTCGCCGCCAAGCAGGCCCGCCCCGACAAGGAGGTGGTCGCCCTCTTCGGCGACGGCGCCTTCTCCCTCACCGGCTGGGACTTCGAGACCCTGGTCCGCTACGACCTCCCGTTCGTCGGGATCGTCGGCAACAACTCCTCGATGAACCAGATCCGTTACGGCCAGGCCGCCAAGTACGGCAAGGACCGCGAACGGGTCGGCAACACCCTCGGCGACGTCCCGTACGACAAGTTCGCGCAGATCCTCGGCGGTTACGGCGAGGAGGTCCGCGACCCCGCCGACATCGGCCCCGCCCTGCGCCGGGCCCGCGAGTCCGGCAAGCCGTCGCTGATCAACGTCTGGGTCGACCCGGACGCGTACGCCCCCGGAACCATGAACCAGACCATGTACAAGTGAGGTGGCCCGCATGACTGGAACGCCCACCAAGGCCCTGGCCGGCATCCGCGTCCTGGACATGACCCACGTCCAGTCCGGGCCGTCCGCCACCCAGCTGCTCGCCTGGCTCGGCGCCGACGTCGTCAAGCTGGAGGCACCGACCGGCGACATCACCCGCAAGCAGCTGCGGGACCTGCCGGACGTCGACTCCCTGTACTTCACGATGCTCAACTGCAACAAGCGGAGCATCACGCTGAACACCAAGACCGAGCGCGGCAAGGAGATCCTCACCGAGCTGATCAGGCGCTCGGACGTCATGGTGGAGAACTTCGGACCGGGCGCCGTCGACCGGATGGGCTTCACCTGGGACCGCATCAGGGAGATCAACCCGCGGATCGTCTACGCCTCCATCAAGGGGTTCGGGGACGGCCCGTACACCAACTTCAAGGCGTACGAGGTCGTCGCGCAGGCCATGGGCGGGTCGATGTCGACCACCGGCTTCGAGGACGGGCCGCCGCTGGCGACGGGGGCCCAGATCGGGGACTCGGGGACGGGCGTGCACGCCGTGGCGGGGATTCTCGCGGCGCTGTTCCAGCGCGAGCGGACCGGGCGCGGGCAGCGGGTCAACGTGGCCATGCAGCACGCGGTGCTCAACCTGTGCCGGGTGAAGCTGCGGGACCAGCAGCGCCTGGCGCACGGGCCGCTCGCCGAGTACCCCAACGAGGACTTCGGCGAGGAGGTGCCCCGCTCGGGGAACGCGTCCGGCGGCGGTCAGCCGGGCTGGGCGGTCCGGTGCGCGCCGGGCGGCCCGAACGACTACGTGTACGTCATCGTCCAGCCCGTCGGCTGGAAGCCGATCACCGAACTCATCGGCCGGCCCGAACTCGCCGAGGACCCCGAGTGGGCGACCCCGGAGGCCCGGCTGCCGAAGCTGGGCAAGATGTTCCAGCTGATCGAGGAGTGGTCGGCGACGCTGCCCAAGTGGGAGGTGCTGGAGCGGCTGAACGCGCACAACATCCCGTGCGGCCCGATCCTGTCCACGAAGGAGATCATCGAGGACGCCTCGCTCGCCGCCAACGAGATGGTGGTCCGCGTCCCGCACCCCGAGCGCGGCGAGTTCGTCACCGTCGGCAGCCCGCTCAAGCTCTCCGACTCCCCCGTCGAGGTGACCAGCTCACCCCTGCTCGGCGAGCACAACGAAGAGGTCTACGTCGGCGAACTGGGCCTCGGTGACGAGGAACTGCGCCTGCTGAAGTCGAACGGGGTGATCTGACGTGATGGCCGAGGACCGGGTACTGCGGGTGCGGTCCCTGCTGGAGTCGGTGCGGGCCGGGGGCCGTACGGCGCTGACCGCGCCCGAGGGCCGGCTGGTCGCCGAGGCGTACGGGATCGCCGTACCGGGCGAGGAACTGGCGACCGACGTGGACGAGGCGGTGGCCGCGGCGGCGCGTCTCGGCGGGCCGGTGGTGCTGAAGATCGTCTCGCCGGACATCCTGCACAAGACCGAGGCGGGCGGGGTCGTGGTGGGGGTGGAGGGCGCGGCCGGCGTACGGGCCGCGTTCCACCGGATCGTGGAGAACGCGCGCGCCTACGACGCCGCGGCCCGGATCGAGGGCGTGCTGGTGCAGGAGATGCTGCCGGCGGGCCAGGAGGTGATCGTCGGCGCGGTCACCGATCCGACCTTCGGGAAGGTGGTGGCGTTCGGGCTCGGCGGCGTGCTGGTCGAGGTGCTGAAGGACGTCACCTTCCGCCTCGCGCCGGTCTCCGCCGACGAGGCGCTGTCGATGCTCGACTCCATCCGGTCGGCGGAGATCCTGCGCGGGGTCCGCGGCCAGGCCGGTGTGGACCGGTGGGCGGTGGCCGAACAGATCCGCCGGGTGTCCCAACTCGTCGCGGACTTCCCGGAGATAGCCGAGGTGGACCTCAATCCGGTGATCGCGACGGCCGAGGGCGCGGTCGCCGCCGACATCCGGATCCTGCTCGCCGAACGGCAGCCGGCACCGCGGCGGACGTACACGCGCGAGGAGATCCTCGCGTCCATGCGGCGGCTGATGCAGCCCGCCTCCGTCGCCGTGATCGGCGCCTCCAACGAGCCCGGCAAGATCGGCAACTCGGTGATGCGCAACCTGGTCGACGGCGGTTTCGCCGGGGACATCCACCCGGTGAACCCCAAGGCCGACGACATCCTGGGCCGCAAGGCGTACAAGAGCGTCACGGACGTGCCGGGCGAGGTGGACGTGGCCGTCTTCGCCATTCCGGCCCGCTTCGTCGCCGCGGCCCTGGAGGAGGTGGGGCGCAAGGGCATCCCCAACGCCGTCCTGATCCCCTCCGGTTTCGCGGAGACCGGCGAGCACGAACTCCAGGCGGAGATCGTGGCGATCGCCGAGCGGCACGGCATCCGCCTGCTCGGACCGAACATCTACGGCTACTACTCCACCTGGCAGGACCTGTGCGCCACGTTCTGCACGCCGTACGACGTCAAGGGCGGGGTGGCGCTGACCTCGCAGTCCGGTGGCATCGGCATGGCCATCCTCGGCTTCGCCCGCACCACCAAGACGGGTGTGTCGGCGATCGTCGGCCTCGGCAACAAGTCGGACCTGGACGAGGACGACCTGCTGACCTGGTTCGGCGAGGACCCGCACACCGAGTGCATCGCCATGCACCTCGAAGACCTCAAGGACGGGCGGGCGTTCGTGGAGGCGGCCCGCGCGACCGTGCCGAAGAAGCCGGTCGTGGTGCTGAAGGCGGGCCGTACGGCGGCGGGCGCGAAGGCGGCCGGCTCGCACACCGGCGCGCTCGCGGGCGACGACGCGGTCTACGACGACATCCTCCGGCAGGCCGGGGTCATCCGGGCGCCGGGCCTGAACGACATGCTGGAGTACGCGCGCGCGTTGCCGGTGCTGCCCACTCCGAAGGGGGACAACGTGGTGATCATCACCGGTGCGGGCGGCAGCGGTGTGCTGCTGTCGGACGCGGTGACGGACAACGGGCTGTCCCTGATGGAGATCCCGCCCGACCTGGACGAGGCGTTCCGCCGGTTCATCCCGCCGTTCGGCGCGGCCGGCAACCCCGTCGACATCACCGGGGGCGAGCCGCCGTCGACGTACGAGGCGACGATCCGGCTGGGCCTGGAGGACCCGCGCATCCACGCCCTGGTGCTCGGCTACTGGCACACCATCGTCACCCCGCCGATGGTGTTCGCCGAACTCACCGCGCGCGTGGTCGCCGAGTTCCGCGAGCGGGGCGTCGAGAAGCCGGTCGTGGCGTCGCTGGCCGGTGACGTGGAGGTGGAGGAGGCCTGCCAGTACCTGTTCGAGCGGGGGGTCGTGGCGTATCCGTACACGACCGAGAAGCCGGTGGCGGTGCTCGGCGCGAAGTACCGGTGGGCCCGGGCGGCCGGACTCCTGGGAGGCGGTTCATGAGCTGAGCGGAACGGGGCCGGCCGGCGGTGCGCGCCGGCCGGACCCGGGACCCGTCTGCGCACGAAAGGCATGGGACAGGGGGCGCTGGCCAGAACTTTCGACGCAAGGGGTGAGCGATGAGAACGACCGATTGCGCGACGTCCGTGCCGTACCGGGAAGTGACGGACCGGAACGGACGCGTGTACCGGGTCGGCGAGTCCGACATCGACATCATGGGCCGCAGACGCACCTGGATGGTCATCCTGCCCTGGGTGGGCATGATGGGCATCAGCTCCGCCGAGTACGCGTTCACGTCGGCGGAGGACACGCTCCACGAGGCGCATCTGTGGAGCAGCGGACACATCTTCTGGCTGATGGGCGTCTGGGTGTTCTTCCAGGCGGCCGTGGCCTTCCCGGCGGGGCGGCTGCGGGAGAGCGGCCGGCTGCCCGCCCGTACGGCGATGCTGCTCGGCGCGGTCGGCACGCTGCTGGGCTATCTGTCCCTGGCGTACGCGCCGCACGTCGCCGTCGCCTACCTCGGCTTCGGCATGTGCAGTGGCATCGGCGCCGGCCTGGTCTACGCGACCTGCGTGAACATGGTCGGCAAGTGGTATCCGGAGCGCAAGGGCGGCAAGACCGGCTTCGTCAACGGCGGGTTCGCCTACGGCTCGGTGCCGTTCGTGTTCCTGTTCACGTCGTACCTGGACCTGGGCAACTACCGCGGTGTGCTGGTCACGGTCGGGGTCGGACTGTGCCTGGTGGTGGCGTCCGCCGGCTGGTTCTTCAAGGACCCGCCGAAGAACTGGTGGCCCGCGCACGTCGACCCGCTCACGGTGACCCAGGACCCGAAGATCCGGCGGGCGCTGGAGAAGAACCCGCCGGCGGTGAAGCAGTACACCCCCAAGGAGGCGGCCCGTACCCCTGTTCTGTGGATGATGTGGTTCTGTCTGCTGTGCACGGCCGGGATCAATATCTTCGGCATCGCCTTCCAGGTGCCGTTCGGCAAGGACATGGGCTTCGCGGGCGGGATCGTGGCGACGGCGATGTCCCTGAAGGCCATCGTCAACGGCACCGGTCGCGGGGTCATCGGCTGGATATCCGACCGCTACGGGCGCCGCCACACGCTGATCATCGTGTGCGTCGTGCTCGGCTCGGCGCAGTTCGGTGTGCTGGTCTCCGGCCAGACGGGCAGCATGCCGTTCTTCCTGCTGTGCTCCATGGTCTCGGGTTTCGGCGGCGGGGCGATCTTCCCGCTGTTCGCGGCCATGACGGCGGACTACTTCGGCGAGAACAACAACGCCTCCAACTACGGGATGGTCTACAGCTCGAAGCTCGTCTCCGGGCTCGTCGGCTCGGGCCTGGGCGCGGTCGTCGTCGACGCGTGGGACTACCACGGCGCGTTCGTCCTCGCGGGCTCGGTCGGGCTGGCCTCCGCGGTGCTGGCGCTCTTCCTGAAGGCCCCGGGCAGGCCGAAGGCCCGGCGCATCGTCCCCAACCCGCACCCCCTCGGTGAGGAGATGGCATAAGCATGACGGCAGATCCACTCTCGGCCGACCTGCACGCCGCACCACGTCCCTACCGCGAGGTGACCGACTCGCACGGCCGCGTCTACCGCGTGGGCGAGACCGACCGGGACATCCTCGGCCACTCCCGCAAGCTCATGGTCTACCTGCCGTGGATCGCCATGATGGCGATCAGCGTCTTCGAGTACGCGTACGGCTCCGCGGAGGACACCCTCTCGCACGCGCACGGCTGGACCCAGTCCAACACCTTCTGGATCCTCAGCGTCTGGGTGTTCTTCCAGGCCGGCATCGCCTTCCCGGCGGGCTGGCTGCGCGAGAAGGGCATCCTGACGGCCCGCCGCGCGATGTACACCGGCTCCGGTCTGTGCCTGGTCGGCTTCCTGGCCCTGTCCCATCTGGGCGAGGTGTGGCTGGCGATCCTCGGCTTCGGCGTGATCGGCGGCATCGGCGCCGGGCTGGTGTACGCGACGTGCATCAACATGGTCGGCAAATGGTTCCCCGAACGGCGCGGCGCCCGCACGGGCTTCGTCAACGGCGGCTTCGCCTACGGCTCGCTGCCGTTCATCTTCATCTTCAACTACGCCTTCGACACGGAGAACTACCACCGGGTCCTGGACCTCATCGGCGTCTACGTGATGATCGTGGTGTTCGCCTCGGCGTTCTTCTTCAAGGACCCGCCGAAGAACTGGTGGCCCGCGGACATCGACCCGCTCGCCTTCTCCGGTGACAGCAAGAACGCCCGGTCGCTGGCGAAGAACCCGCCCGCCGTACGGCAGTTCACGCCCAAGGAGGCCATCCGCACCGGGATGCTGCCCCTGATGTGGATCTCCATCGTGATGACCGCCGGTGTGTCGATCTTCGGGATCTCCTTCCAGGTCGACTTCGCCAAGGAGGTCGGCTTCGGCCCGCTGGTCGCGGCGTCCTCCATGGGCGTTATGGCGGTCATCAACGGCATCGGCCGCGGTGTCGTGGGCTGGCTGTCGGACCGCTGGGGACGCAAGACGACCCTCGTCTTCGTCATCGTCGTCCTCGGACTCGCCCAGTTCGGGGTCATCTGGGCCGGTGACGTCCGCAGCGAGTGGCTGTTCCTGTTCTTCGCCTTCCTCTCCGGCTTCGGCGGCGGCGCCTTCTACCCGATGTTCGCCGCGCTGACCCCGGACTACTTCGGCGAGAACTACAACGCCACCAACTACGGCCTGGTGTACAGCGGCAAGCTGGTGAGCGGCCTGTTCGGCGGCGGCCTCGGCTCCATGGTGGTCGGCGCCTGGGGCTACGACGGCGCCTACGCGCTGGCCGGCGGGGTCTCGATGGTGGCGGCGGCGCTCGCGCTCCTGCTGCGCCAGCCGGGCCGCCGCTCCCGTGGCGGCGAGCCGGTACCGGCCGCGAAGCCGCACCCGGCCACCTGACCGCCCCGCTCCCCCTCTGCACGGCGCAACCGGTGTTCCCCCTCCCGGCCCGCTCGTCGGGCCCCGGAGGGGGAACTCCGCGTGCGGCTGCCCACCGGGCCGACGGCTCCTGGCCGGCCGCCCGCCACACAGGCCGCGTCCCGCCCGTCGTACGGGAGGGGCCGACGTTCGGTGAGGACACCGCCCGGCTCGCGCTCCGCTCGTGCCACGAACGCGGCCACCCCGCGGCGGAGACCCCACCCGACTCGCGCTCCCCTACCGCCACCACCCCGGGCGGCCCGCCGCGACGACGCACGGCCAGGTCGCATCACGCTCGGGGTACAAGCGCGCGGCCACCCCCCGGCGAGGACACCACCCACCTCACGCCCCGCCCCCGCACGACCACAGCCAACCCACGGCGGAGACGTCACCCACCTCGCGATCCGCTCCCCGTCCCCCCCCCCCCCCGCGGTTGCCCTTCTCGAAGACGGACGGTCAGGTCGCGTTCCGCTCGTGGTACGAGCTCCGGGTGTGCTCGGTGTGTTCGCGCATCAGCCGGGTGGCGCGCGCCTCGTCACGGGCGGCGATCGCGGTGATCAGTTCGCGGTGCTCGCGCCACGACTGCCGGCCGCGCTGCCGGGCCACCGGCGTGTAGTACCAGCGGACCCGCCGGTCCACCTGGGCTGCGAGTCCGGCGAGGACGGTGTTGCCGGCCAGTTCCATCACCTTGGCGTGGAAGGCCGCGTTGAGGGCGACCGCGCGGTCCACGTCCTCGGCCGCCACCGCCGTCTCGCCCTCGGCGCACAGCTCCTCCAGCACGGTGATGCCGGCGCTGTCCGCGTGCGCGGCGGCCAGCCGGGCGGCCTCCGCCTCCAGCAGGGTGCGGACCGTGAGGAGCTGGTCGGCCTCCTCCTCGGTCGGCTCGTGGACGAACGCGCCCTGGGCGGGCCGCAGATCGACCCATCCCTCGGTGTTGAGCCGCTGGAGCGCCTCGCGCACGGGCTGCCGGGAGACGCCGAGGTGTCCGGCGAGTTCGCTCTCGACGAGGTGCTGGCCGGGCTGCAGAGCGCGGGTGGTGATGAGTTCCAGCAGCGCCTCGTAGACGCGCTCGCGCAGGGGGCCGGGGCGTTCCAGCTTGGGCACCGCCCCCTGCGGCAGTCCGGTCGACAACATCGCGGTCCCCTCCTGAGCAGGTCTGACGCGTGGGCCCTGAGACGCTCGCTTCGGCTCAGTATCGATTGTCTTTCGTCTACAGTCTACGGTGCACAGTATTCATCACCAGGCGTGCGGAAGCACGAGACAATCCAGCCGAGTACGCATCTGAGCCCCCTGTGGCTCGTCTGCGCACCGCGCCGCTACGGGCACCGCACGACCTGACCGGCGTACGACAGGTTGCCGCCGAAACCGAACAGCAGCACCGGGTCGCCCGTGCTGAGCGCTCCCCGTTCGGCCAGCTTGGAGAAGGCGAGCGGGATGCTGGCGGCCGAGGTGTTGCCGGACTCGGTCACGTCGCGGGCGACCACCGCGCGCACGGCGCCGAGCTTCTCGGCCAGCGGCTCGATGATCCGCAGGTTGGCCTGGTGCAGCACGACCCCGGCGAGGTCCTCGGGGGCCAGCCCGGCCTTCTCGCAGGCCTGGCGGGCGATGGCCGGGAGCTGGGTGGTGGCCCAGCGGTAGACGCTCTGCCCCTCCTGCGCGAACCGCGGCGGTGTCCCCTCGATCCGCACGGCGTGCCCCATCTCCGGCACCGAGCCCCACAGCACCGGCCCGATGCCGGGCTCCCGGTCCGGCCCGCAGGCCTCCACCACGGCCGCCCCGGCGCCGTCGCCGACGAGGACGCAGGTGCTGCGGTCGGTCCAGTCGGTGACGTCGGACATCTTGTCGGCGCCGATGACGAGCGCCCGGGTCGCGGCGCCCGCCCGGACGGTGTGGTCGGCGGTGGCGAGGGCGTGGGTGAAGCCGGCGCAGACGACGTTGACGTCCATCGCGGCGGGCCGCGGGATGCCGAGGCGGGCGGCCACCCGGGCGGCGGTGTTCGGGGAACGGTCGATCGCGGTGGACGTGGCCACCAGCACCAGGTCGATGTCGGCGGGCGCGAGTCCGGCCGCCGCGAGGGCCTTGGCGGCGGCGTGCGCGGCCAGTTCGTCGACCGGTTCGTCGGGGCCGGCGATGTGCCGGGTCCGGATGCCGACCCGGCTGCGGATCCACGCGTCACTGGTGTCGACCATGCCCGCCAGGTCGTCGTTGGTGAGCACCTTGGCGGGCTGGTAGTGACCGATGGCGGCGATGCGCGAGCCGTTCATGCCGGGTATCCCCTCGTGCCGTGGGTAACGGGATCCACAGTCTGATCAGTGACTCGCGAGTACGACGGCAGGTGAAGCCACAGGAATCGGGCGCCCGGGTTGTCGGCTTCGCTCAGGCCCCCGGACGCCCGGCTCTTTCACCCGGTGAACAGCTGTGTCGCCTTCCGCACCAGCTCGTACAGGCCGTAGGCGAGGGGGGTGCCCACCCACAGCCAGGCGAAGGCGATCAGGCCCCTGCGGCTAGGCGGGCTGCTGTCGCTGGACATCCGCGGCCTCCTTCGGGGCGGTGAGGTGGTGGCGGGGGTGGACGGGACGGACGAGTTCGCCGGCGACGAAGCCGACGACGAGCAGGCCGATCATGATGCCGAACGACAGCCCGTACAGCGCCGGGCCGTGCTTGCCGGCCGCCTGCTGCCGGTCGGCGATCCAGTTGACGATCAGCGGCCCGAGCACGCCGGCCGTGGACCAGGCGGTCAGCAGCCGGCCGTGGATGGCACCGACCTGGTAGGTGCCGAAGAGGTCCTTCAGGTAGGCGGGGATCGTCGCGAAGCCGCCGCCGTAGAAGGAGAGGATCACCAGCGCGCAGAGCACGAACAGCGGTTTGGACGTGTCCCCGAACAGCGCGATCAGCAGGTACATCAGCGCGCCGACGCCGAGGTAGACGCGGTAGACGTTCTTGCGGCCGATTCGGTCGGAGGTGGAGGACCAGCCGATGCGGCCGGCCATGTTGGCGGCCGACAGCAGCGCGACGAAACCGGCCGCTGCCGAGGCCGACACGGGGGTGGGGCCGTCCGCGAAGAAGTCGGTGATCATCGGCGCGGCCTTCTCCAGGATGCCGATGCCCGCGGTCACGTTCGTGCACAGCACGACCCACAGGAACCAGAACTGCGGGGTGCGCACGGCCTCGCGGGCGGAGACCTGCACGCCCTCGACGGCGCTCGGCGCGCTCTCGACGGGCTTCCCGGTACGCGGCACACGGACCAGGAGGACGCCGAGGGTCATGAAGGCGGCGTACGACAGCCCGTGCACCAGGAAGGCGAGGGCGATGCCGTCGTGGTCGGAGCCGAAGGATTGGAGCATCTGGGCCGACCACGGCGAGGCGATCAGCGCGCCGCCGCCGAAACCCATGATGGCGATGCCGGTGGCCATGCCGGGCCGGTCCGGGAACCACTTGATGAGGGTGGAGACGGGTGAGATGTAGCCGATGCCGAGGCCGATCCCGCCGACGAAGCCGTAGCCGAGGACGATCAGCCAGTACTGCTTCGTCCCCGCGCCGAGCGCGGCGATCAGGAAGCCGGAGGAGAAGCAGACGAGGGCCACGGTCATCGCCCAGCGCGGCCCGTTGCGCTCGACGAGCGTGCCGCCGAACGCGGCCGACAGCCCGAGCATCACGATCGCCAGCTGGAAGGGCAGCGCGCTCTGGGTGCCGTCGAGACCCAGCGCGGATTCGAGCGGCGGCTTGAAGACGCTCCAGGCGTACGCCTGGCCGATGGAGAGGTGGACGGACAGGGCGGCGGGCGGGACCAGCCAGCGGCTCCAGCCCGGGGGTGCGACAGGGGGGCTGCTCATGACGCCGGACGGTAGGGCGGGGCCCGGGAGTTGAGAAGCCGGCCGTCGACCGTATGCGGTGAACGGTATGCGTACTGCGCTCAACGGTCGCCGTGCGAGCCCGGGTTCGCCGCGCGAACCCTGCAACGGTCGGCGCGCGCACCCTTGCTGACACCAACTCCATACTGTAGACAATATTTCGTCGACAGGATTCAGCCGACGTTTCCGTCGGCTCCGGTCCTCACCTCCGCGGTATCCCTCAAACCGAACGGAGCGTCCCTGTGAAAGTCGCAGTCCTCGGCGCCGGTGCCATCGGCGCCTACGTCGGTGCCGCGCTCCACCGCGCCGGCGCCGACGTGCACCTCATCGCCCGTGGACCGCATCTCGCGGCCATGAGGCGGCACGGCGTGCGCGTGGTCAGCCCGCGCGGTGACTTCACCGCGCACCCCCACGCCACCGACGACCCGGCCGAGGTCGGCCCGGTCGACCACGTCTTCCTGGGCCTGAAGGCCACCGCGTACGCGGCGTGCGGGCCGCTGATCGCACCCCTGCTGCACGAGCGCACCACGGTGGTGGCGGCGCAGAACGGCATCCCCTGGTGGTACTTCCACCGGCACGGCGGCCCCTACGACGGCCACCGCCTGGAGAGCGTCGACCCGGACGGCGCCGTCAGCGCGGTCCTGGCCCCCGAACGGGCCGTCGGCTGCGTCGTCTACGCGGCGACGGAACTCGCGGCGCCCGGCGTGGTGCGGCACCTGGAGGGCACCCGGTTCTCCCTCGGCGAGCCCGACCGCAGCGTCTCGGCGCGCTGCCTGGAGCTGAGCGGGGCCATGCAGGCCGGCGGGCTGAAGTGCCCCGTGGAACCGGACCTGCGCAACGACATCTGGCTCAAGCTGCTCGGGAACATCTCCTTCAACCCGATCAGCGCCCTGGCCCGGGCCACCATGCGGCAGATGTGCCGGCACGGCGGCACCCGCCGGGTCATCGAGACGATGATGCGCGAGACGCTCTGTGTCGCCGAGGTCCTCGGCTGTGAGGTGGGCGTCTCCATCGAACGCCGGCTCGCCGGTGCGGAACGCGTCGGCGACCACCGCACCTCCACCCTCCAGGACCTGGAGCGCGGCAAGCCGCTGGAGCTGGACGTGCTGCTCGCCGCCGTCGTCGAACTCGCGGAGATCACCGGCGTGGAGGTGCCCACCCTGCGCACCGTGCACGCCATCTCGGACCTGCTCGCGCTGAGGAGCGCCGCATGAGGAACCGGCAACCGAAGACCTACACCCGGCTGACGCACCCCCTGGTGCGCGACTCCCGTGACGAGCCGTTCCGGGAGGCGACCTGGGAGGAGGCGCTGGACCGCGCCGCCCGGGGCCTGGAGCGCAACCGGGGCGCGTTCGGAATGTTCTCCTGCGCCCGCGCCACCAACGAGATGAACTACGTGGCGCAGAAGTTCGCGCGGGTGGTGATGGGCACCAACAACGTCGACTCCTGCAACCGGACGTGTCACGCGCCCAGCGTCGCCGGGCTGTCGGCCGCGTTCGGCTCCGGCGGCGGCACCTCGTCGTACGAGGAGATCGAGCACACCGACGTCATCGTGATGTGGGGCTCCAACGCCCGCTTCGCGCACCCGATCTTCTTCCAGCACGTGCTGAAGGGCATCCGCAACGGCGCCCGCATGTACGCCGTCGACCCGCGCCGGACCTCCACCGCCGAGTGGGCGGAGAGCTGGCTCGGGCTGAACGTCGGCACCGACATCCCGATGGCGCACGCGATCGGCCGGGAGATCATCCGCGCCGGGCTGGTGAACGAGGCGTTCGTCGCGCGGGCGACCACCGGCTTCGAGGAGTACCGCAAGCTGGTCGAGCCCTGGACCCTGTCCCTGGCCGAGAAGGTGACCGGCGTACCGGCCCGCGCCATCCGGGAGCTGGCCCACGCCTACGCCCGTGCCGAACGCGCCCAGCTGTGCTGGACCCTCGGCATCACCGAGCACCACAACGGCACCGACAACGTCCGCGCGCTGATCAACCTCTCCCTGCTCACCGGGCATGTCGGCCGCTACGGCTCCGGGCTCCAGCCGCTGCGCGGGCAGAACAACGTGCAGGGCGGCGGCGACATGGGCGCCATCCCCAACCGGCTGCCCGGCTTCCAGGACATCCTCGATCCCGGTGTCCGGCTGAAGTTCGAGTCGGCCTGGGACACCGTCATCCAGCCGCACTACGGGCTGAACCTGACGGAGATGTTCGAGGCGATGGAGGACGGCGGGCTGCGTGCGGTGTACTGCGTCGGGGAGAACCCGGCCCAGTCCGAGGCCGACAGCGAGCAGGCCGTACGCCGCCTGAAGGCGCTGGACTTCCTCGTCGTCCAGGACATCTTCCTCACGAGGACCGCCGAACTGGCGGACGTGGTCCTGCCCGCGACCGCCGGCTGGGCGGAGACCGAGGGCACCACGACCAACAGCGAGCGGCGCGTGCAGCGGGTGCGGCGGGCCGTCACCCCGCCCGGTGAGGCCCGCGAGGACATCGACATCATCTGCGCGCTGGCCGCCCGGCTGGGCCACGACTGGAAGTACGCCGACGCGGAGGCCGTGTGGAACGAGCTGCGGTCGGTGTCCCCGGACCACTACGGGATGACGTACCGCCGGCTGGAGGAGCACCAGGGCATCCAGTGGCCCTGCCCGAGCACCGAGGAACTCGAACCGCCCTTCCTGCACGGGCGGTTGTGGGAGCCGGACCCCGGGCGGCGGGGCAGGCCGGCGCCGTTCGGGCTGGTGCAGCACGATCCGCCGGTGGACCTCACGGACGAGGAGTACCCGATCCGGCTCACCACCGGCCGGCGGCTGGACTCCTACAACACCGGTGTGCAGAGCGGTGGTTTCGCCTCGCCCCTGCGGCGCGGCGAGTACATCGAGCTGTGCCCGGAGGACGCCGAGCGGTACGGCGTCGTCGTCGGCGAGGAGGTGCGGGTGTCCTCGCGGCGGGGCTCGGTCGTGGCCCCCGTGTGGATCGACACGGCCCTGCGCCCCGGCCTCGCCTTCATGACCATGCACTTTCCCGACGAGGTCGACACCAACCAGCTGACCATCGAGGCCAACTGCCCGATCGCGGGGACGGCGGAGTTCAAGGCGTCGGCGATCCGGATCGAGAAGCTGCCCGCAGTGACCTATGTGAGGTGACCTTCGTGGACCTGCACTTCGGCGACAGCAAACCGACGGACGAGGAACGCGCTGCCGTGGACGCGCTGCTGGGCCCCCCGGAATCCGCCTGGGAGGGCGCCGACCGCACCGACGCCGACCTGCGGTGGGCGCGCGGCGGCCGGGCGGCCCGCGACCGGCGCGATCTGCTGCTGCCGGGGCTGCACGCCCTCAACGACCGCGTCGGCTGGATCAGCGAGGGCGGCCTCGGCTATCTGTGCCGCAGGCTGACCGTGCCGCCGGCGGAGGCGTACGGGGTGGCCACCTTCTACGCCATGTTCTCCGTCCGCCCGCGCCCCGCGACGGTGCTGCACGTGTGCACCGACCTGGCCTGCCTGGCCGCCGGCGCGGAGGAGGTGTGCGCCGGGGTCGAGGGGCGGCTCGGCCCCGGCGCCGGGGTGAGCGTCGAGCGCGCCCCTTGCCTGGGCCTGTGCGAACGCGCTCCGGCCGCCCTCGCGGTCCGGGCGGGCGACCCGGTGCGTACGGCGGTGTCGGCGCCCGCGTCCGTGGCGGAGGCCGTCGCCGCGGCGAGCGCACCCGACGCGGCGCCGAAGGAGCCGCCGGCCGCGGCGGCGGTGCCGCAGGCGGGGGACCCGTCGCTGACGCTGCTGCGCCGGGTCGGTGTGGTGGACCCCGCCTCGCTGGACGACTACCGGGCGCACGGCGGCTACGCGGCCCTGCGCCGGGCCTTCGCGCTCGGCCCGGCCGGGGTGATCCGGGAGGTGACGGACGCGGGCCTGGTCGGGCGCGGCGGCGCCGCCTTCCCCACCGGCCGCAAGTGGCAGGCAACGGCGTCCCAGCCGGACCACCCGCACTATCTGGTGTGCAACGCCGACGAGTCCGAGCCCGGGACCTTCAAGGACCGGGTGCTGATGGAGGGCGATCCGTTCGCGCTGGTGGAGGCGATCACGATCGCGTCGTACGCGGTCTCCGCGCACCGGGCCTTCGTCTACATCCGCGGTGAGTACCCGCGGGCGGTGCGCCGGGTGCAGCACGCGATCGACCAGGCCCGGGCCCGCGGTCTGCTCGGCGACGACATCCTCGGCCAGGGCTACCACCTGGACATCGAGATCCGGCGCGGCGCGGGTGCCTACATCTGCGGTGAGGAGACCGCCCTGTTCAACTCCATCGAGGGCCACCGCGGCGAGCCCCGCAGCAAGCCGCCCTTCCCCGTGGAGAAGGGCCTGTTCGGCAAGCCGACCGCCGAGAACAACGTGGAGACGCTGGTCAACGTCCTGCCGATCCTGACGATGGGCGCCCCGGCGTACGCGGCCATCGGCACGGCGCGCTCCACCGGGCCGAAGCTGTTCTGCGTCTCCGGCAGCGTGGACCGGCCCGGGGTGTACGAGCTGCCGTTCGGCGCCACGCTCGGGGAGCTGCTGACCCTGGCCGGGGTGCGCGCGGGGCTGCGGGCGGTCCTGCTCGGCGGGGCGGCCGGCGGGTTCGTACGGCCCGACGAGCTGGACCTCCCGCTCACCTTCGAAGGCACCCGGGACGCGGGCACCACGCTGGGCTCGGGGGTGGTGATGGCCTTCGACGACACCGTGCCGCTGCCCCGGCTGCTGCTGCGCATCGCCCGGTTCTTCCGGGAGGAGTCCTGCGGGCAGTGCGTGCCCTGCCGGGTCGGGACCGTGCGCCAGGAGGAGGCGCTGCGCCGGATCGCGGACCGCACCGGCGCGGGCGCCGCGGACGACATCGCCCTGCTGCGGGAGGTCGGCCGGGCGATGCGGGACGCCTCGATCTGCGGTCTGGGACAGACCGCGTGGAACGCCGTGGAATCCGCCATCGACCGTCTGGGGGCCTACAGATGACAGCGATACCGCTCGGAGTGCCGCGCCGGCTGGTCGAGTTCACGCTCGACGGGCAGGAGGCCCGGGTGCCCGAGGGCGCCACCGTCCTCGACGCCTGCCGGGCCGCGGGCAAGGACGTGCCGACGCTCTGCGAGGGCGACACCCTGCGCCCGAAGAACGCCTGCCGGGTGTGCGTGGTGGAGGTCGAGGGGTCGCGGACACTGGTGCCGGCCTGCTCGCGCCGGGCCGAGCCGGGCATGGAGGTGCGCACGGACACCGAGCGCGTCCGGCACAGCCGCAAGATCGTCCTGGAGCTGCTGGCCTCCTCCGCCGACCTGTCGACCACGCCGCGGGCCGCCGGGTGGATCGAGGAGTACGAGGCGAAGCCGGACCGTTTCGGCGCCGACGCGGCCCGCCTGAACGACGAGCCGAAGATCGACAACGAGCTGTACGTGCGGGACTACGCCAAGTGCATCCTCTGCTACAAGTGCGTCGACGCGTGCGGCGACCAGTGGCAGAACTCCTTCGCGATCTCGGTCGCCGGGCGGGGTTTCGACGCGCGGATCGCCGTGGAGCACGACGCGCCGCTGACCGACTCGGCCTGCGTGTTCTGCGGCAACTGCGTGGAGGTGTGCCCCACCGGGGCGCTGTCCGCCAAGCGGGAGTTCGACCTGCGGGCGGCCGGTGACTGGGACGAGTCGCGGCAGACGGAGACGACCACGGTCTGCGCGTACTGCGGGGTGGGCTGCACACTCACCCTCCATGTGCAGGACAATGAGATCGTGAAGGTCACCTCACCGCACGACAACCCGGTGACCCACGGCAACCTCTGCATCAAGGGCCGTTTCGGCTACCAGCACGTACAGAACCGGGGCTGATCAGACCATGGGACGAGTCACGGAACGACGCAAGGTCCTCCGCATCCGGGACGGGGCGGTCTCCACCCGGCCGGACACGCTCGTCGCCGAGGAACCCCTGGAGATCCGGCTGAACGGCAAACCGCTCGCGATCACCATGCGCACCCCCGGCGACGACTTCGCGCTCGCGGCCGGCTTCCTGGTGAGCGAGGGCGTGCTGGCCGCGGCGTCCGACCTGCAGAACATCGTCTACTGCGCCGGGGCGACGGTGGACGGTTCGAACACGTACAACGTGGTCGACGTGAAGACCGCGGCGGGCGTCACGCTCCCGGACTTCACGCTGGAGCGGAACGTCTACACCTCCTCCTCGTGCGGGCTGTGCGGCAAGGCCAGCCTGGACGCCGTCCGGACGACCGCGCGCTGGCCGATCGCCGACACTCCCCCGCTGCGGATCACGCCCGAGCTGCTGGCGAGCCTGCCCGACCGGCTGCGGGCGGCCCAGCGGGTGTTCGACCGGACCGGGGGTCTGCACGCGGCGGCCCTGTTCAGCGAGGACGGGGAGCTGCTGGACACCCGGGAGGACGTGGGCCGGCACAACGCGGTCGACAAGCTGGTCGGCCGGGCCCTGCAGAACGACGCCCTGCCGCTGTCCCGGTCGATCCTCATGGTGTCGGGCCGGGCCTCCTTCGAACTGGCGCAGAAGGCCGTGATGGCGGGCATCCCGGTGCTCGCGGCGGTGTCGGCGCCTTCGTCGCTGGCGGTGGACCTGGCCGCGGAGACGGGGCTGACCCTGGTGGGCTTCCTGCGGGGCAGCTCGATGAACGTGTACGCGGGCCAGGACCGGATCGCCCTGCGGGAGGCGGCCGCCCAGGGATGACCGGTCCCCCGCGGCACGGCGGCGGGACCCCGCCCGGCGGGGAGCGCCCCCTGCGCCCGCGGGGTCCCGCCACTTCCTGCCGCGTTCGCCGACGGGGGCGCGCCCCCCGCGGCTCTCTTCACGGCCGACGCGTGGGCACAGCGGGCCTGGGTGGGCCCTTGCCCTTCGCCGGGGGGCCGCTCAGGCAAAGCCGATGTCCGTCGACCTCGTCACCGTGCCCAGCCTCGGGAAGTCGAGGCGGACGGACGCCTCGTGCTCGGCGGCGGTGAACGCCGCCATGGCGTCCTCGGCGAAGACGAGGTCGTAGCCGAGGTCGGCGGCGGCGCGGGCGGTGGACTCGACCCCCAGGTTGGTGGCGATGCCGCCGAACACCAGGGTGGTGATGCCGCGTGCGCGCAGCCACTCGTCCAGGCCGGTGCCCTGGAAGGCGCCGAGGGTCCGCTTGACGACCTCCAGGTCGCCGTCCCGGCGCAGGCCGGGGACCAGCCCGCTGCCGGGCGGCTGTTCGGCGACGGCGGGTCGCTCCACCCGCACGAGGGCGACGAGGGCACCGGCGCGGCGGAAGGTCGTCGCCAACTCCTCGGCGGCGGCGAGCACTTCGGTGCCTTTGCGGGGTTCCAGGGGCAGCGCGACGATGCGGTCCATCAGGTCGACGAGGATGAGGGCGGTGCGCTGCGGATCGAGCACGGGAGCTGCGGTCATGACGGAACGTTAGCCGTCGTCAGCCGTCCGTGCCGGAAATCCGGATCAACAGACCCATGAACTGATCGCGTTCGGCGGCCGACAGCGGGGCGAGCAGTGCGTCGTTGGCCTCCCGGGCGGCCTTCTCGCAGCGCACGAGGAGACGGGCGCCCTCGTCGGTGAGGGAGACGGCGTTCTTGCGCCGGTCGCGGGGGTCGGGGGCGCGTTCGACCAGGCCGGCGGACTGGAGGTCGTTCAGGACGCCGACCACGTCCTTGGGGTCGAGGCGCACGCTGCGGCCGAGGTCCGCCTGGGCGACCGGGGCGAGGTCGCGGACGGCGGAGAGGACGACGTGGTGCCACATCTTCAGCCCTTCCGCCGCGAGGGCGTCGGCGACCAGGGCGCGGCCCCGCGCGGCGGCCCGGCCGAGGAGCCAGCTGGGCAGGGAGCGGATCGCGGGCAGGGGTGCTTCGGCCATGGCGGCAGCCTAGCGAAGAATCATTGGACTTCCCCACGAACCTGCCCTACCGTTGGGAGCCCCAACGATTTCATTGGTATTCCCCACGACCGCGGGTCGGGTGCGCCCGGCCTCAGGAGGTTGCGATGCGTCGCGTCCGGTACGAGTCCACCGGCGGCCCGCTGTTCGTCGAGGAGGTGCCCGTCCCCGCTCCGGGCCCCGGTGAGCTGCTGGTGCGCTGCGCGGCCGTCGGCGTCACCCTGCCGATGGTCCGCAAGGTGGCCGAGGCCGCCGAGCCGGTGCCGCTGGGCGGTGAGATCGCGGGCGAGGTCGTGGCGGCCGGCGAGGGTACGACCCGCTTCCGCGCCGGCGACCGGGTGACCGGCCTGTGCTTCGGACACGGATACGCCGAGTACGCCCTGCTGCACGAGGCCATGGCCTCTCCGGTGCCGGACGGCGCCGACGCCGTGACCGCGGTGACCCTGGTGCGCAGCGGCCTCGTGGCGTGGGGGGCGCTGGAGGCGGCCCGCCTCGCCCCGGGGGAGTCGGTCCTCGTCACGGCGGCGGCGAGCGGCGTGGGGCACCTCGCGGTGCAGCTGGCGCGGGCGCGGGGCGCGGGGCGGGTCGTGGCGGCCGTGTCCGGGCCCCGGGGGGCGGAGGCCGCGGCCGGCCGGACGAAGGCGGACTTCGTGCGCTCGCTCGGTGCGCACGACTGCGTGCGGTACGACGACGACAGCTGGGGCGACCCGTTCGACTGCGCCCTGGACGCCGTCGGCGGCGACCTGCTCACCCCCGCCCTGGCCGCACTCGCCCCGCACGGCCGCCTGGTCGCCTACAGCTCGGGCGGCGGCACCATCCGGGCGTACGACCTGCTGGTGGGGGCCAAGTCGGTGATCGGCTTCCAGATGGCGCTGATCGCCCGCGGCCGGCCGGAGGTGTACGAGCGGTGGCGGCGGGAGCTGTGGCGGCTGTGCGCAGCGGGTGCCCTGAAGCCCGCCGTGCACGGGGAGTTCGCCCTGGAGGACACGGCGGCGGCGCACGCGGCGATCACCGGCCGGGCCAACCTCGGCAAGGTCGTCCTGCGGCCGTAACCGGTCGCACGCTTCTTGTGACCCGCGCCACCGCCAACTACCGTTCATGGGGCGCACGTTGGACGTGGGATGTCCGGATGTCCAGATGTCCGGCCGACGAAGGGCAGGTCGCACCGTGCCGTCAGGTCTTCGCGCCCGTCTCAGATCCGCGCTCGCCACCGCCGCCCTCGCCGCGGCCGGACTCCTCCTGCCGTTCCTGCCGGCCCCTTCGGCACACGCCCAGCCGGCGGGCGGTTCCCCACGGTTCGAGCAGCAGGTGCTGTTCCAGGCCGCCCAGGACCCGGGGTACGCGTGCTTCCGCATCCCGGCGGTCGTCCGCACGGCCGGCGGCACCCTGCTGGCGTTCGCCGAGGGCCGGGTCCTCAACTGCGGGGACGCGGCCGACATCGACATCGTGCTCAAGCGCTCCACCGACGGCGGCCGCACCTGGGGCCCGTTGCAGGTGGTCAACGAGGGCGGCGGCGACACCCATGGCAACCCCGCCCCGGTCGTGGACCGCGTCACCGGCCGGGTCTGGCTGGCTCAGACGTACAACACCGGCCGTACGGACAGCGCCGGCTGCCCCGTCCCCTGCGACCGCACCCCGCATCTGCAGTACAGCGACGACGACGGCCTGACCTGGTCCCCGCCGCGCGACCTGAGCCCCGAGATCCTGCCCGCCGACTGGAACTCCTGGTACGCCACCGGGCCCGTGCACGGCATCCAGCTCACCCGCGGCCGGTACGCCGGACGCCTGCTCTTCGGGGTGAACACCGAGACCTGGGACGGCAGCCGGGTCACCGCCAACCACGCGGCCCTGATCGTCAGCGACGACCACGGCGGCCACTGGCGGATCGGCGCCACCGACACCTGGCCCATCGCCACCGACGGCACCTTCCGGCAGAAACCCTCCGAACTCACGCTCACCGAGCGCGGCGACGGTTCGGTCCTGGTCAGCGGCCGGGAACAGGACGGCACCGACCTCGGCCACCGCACCCAGGCCGTCAGCCGCGACGGCGGCACCGCCTTCACCGCGCCCTTCCGCGACCTGCCGGACCTGTACACCCCGCAGGTGCAGGGGTCCCTGCTGCGCCTCGGCGACCGCCTCCTGCTCGCCTGCCCCGGCGATCCCGACCGGCGCCGCACCATGATGATCCGCTCCTCCTACGACGGCGGCCGGACCTGGGACAGCGTCGACCGCGGCACGGTCGTCACCACGGACTGGTCCGGCTACTCCGACCTGGTGCGCGTCGACTCCCGCACGGTCGGTCTGATGTACGAGGGCGGCGCGGTGGACGCCCGCGACGAGATCCGCTTCGCCCGCTTCACCGAGGACTGGCTCACACCGCGCCGCGGCCCCGACCCGGTCACCGCCGACCTCGCCCCGCACGCCCGCCCCGCGCTCGTGCTGGGCGGGCCGCAGGAGACGGACGGGGTGTCCGGGGGCGCGCTGGAGTTCGACGGCACCGACGACGCCGTACGCCTGCCGTACCGCACCGGGCTCCCCCTGGGCACGAAGGACTTCACGGTGTCGCTGTGGTTCCGGTACGCGGCGACGGCCGGGGAGCAGCCGCTGCTGTGGATGGGCGGGACCGGCACCAGCCAGCCGCAGGTGTGGCTGCGCGGGGAGCCGGCCGACCACAGGGTGCAGGGGCTGATCACCGTGCGAAACGGAGCCGCCCCGCCACAGACCGCGTACGTGCGCACGGACACCGCGTACAACGACGGCCGGTGGCACCACGCCGTGCTCCGTCGCGGCGGGGGCCGGCTGTCGCTGTCCGTCGACGGCGCGCCGACCTCCGCCACCGACGTGCCGGGCTCGGTCAGCCGCAACTCCCCCTTCGGTGTGCACCTCGGTCAGCGCATGGACAGCCGCGCCTTCCTCACCGGCGCGCTGGACGAGGTGCGCGTCTGGGACCGGGCGCTCACCGACGCCGAGCTGGCCGACCCGAAGGTGCTGCGGTCACCGCAGGACACGGTCCTGTGGCTGCCCCTGGACCGGGTGCGCGGCTGACGCCCCGGGCGCGTCCGTGGCGGCCTCCGGGTCACGGGCGCGCCGCTTGGCGATGACCGCGCACACCATCAGCTGCATCTGGTGGAACAGCATCAGCGGCAGGACCGCCAGCGAAGCGTGGGCGCCGAACAGGACGCTCGCCATCGGCAGCCCGGAGGCGAGGGACTTCTTCGACCCGGCGAACTGGATGGCGATCCGGTCCTCCCGGCCGAAGCCGAGCGCCTTGGCGCCGTACCAGGTCAGCACCAGCATCGCGGCCAGCAGGACGGCCTCCACGCCGAGCAGCCCGGCCAGCCGCACGGGGCTCACCTGGTGCCAGATGCCCCGGTTCATGCCCTCGCTGAACGCGGTGTAGACGACCAGCAGGATCGACCCCCGGTCGACCAGCCCGAGGACCTTCTTGTGCCGGGTGACGAACCCGCCGATCCACCGCCGCAGCAGCTGCCCGGCGAGGAAGGGCACCAGCAACTGGAGCACGATCTTCACGACCGAGTCGGTGGAGAATCCGACCGCCTCGCCGCCGAGCAGCCCCGCCGCGAGCAACGGGGTGAGGACGATGCCGACGAGGGAGGAGAAGGACCCGGCGCAGATCGCGGCGGGCACGTTGCCCCGGGCGATCGAGGTGAACGCGATGGACGACTGGATGGTCGACGGCACCAGCGTCAGGAACAGCAGGCCCTGGTAGAGGGGCTGGGTCAGCAGGACCGGCACCAGGGCGCGCGCGGCCAGCCCGAACACCGGGAAGAGGACGAAGGTGCAGGTCAGCACGGTGACGTGGAGCCGCCAGTGCTTGAATCCGTCCAGCGCCTCGCGGGTGGACAGCCGGGCGCCGTAGAGGAAGAAGAGGAACGCGATCGCGGCCGTGGAGGCGCCCGAGGCCACGTGGGCGGCGGTGCCCCGGGCCGGCAGGAGCGCGGCGAGACCGACCGTGCCGAGCAGCAGCACGATGTACGGGTCGATCGGCATCCAACTCGGCCAGCGCAGGCGTTTCACGGTGCTCCGATTGCTGTGGTGACGTGCGGTCGCGGGCCCGCAGGGCCCCCGTCGATTGTCCTCCTCCGGCCATTGATCGGGAATCCCGCACACCGCTCTGACTGTCATCATGTTCCACGATAGGAGCTAGGCTCGGACGTCGTGTACGAGCCGACGCACCTGCGCACCTTCCTCGCGGTCGCCCAGACACTGAGCTTCACGCAGGCCGCCCGGCGGCTGGGGCTGCGCCAGTCCACGGTCAGCCAGCATGTACGGCGGCTGGAGGACGCGACCGGCCGGCAGCTGTTCTCCCGGGACACCCATTCGGTGGAGCTGACCGAGGACGGCGAGGCGATGCTGGGGTTCGCCCGCCGGATCCTGGAGGTGCACGAGCAGGCGACGGCGTTCTTCAGCGGCACGCGCGTGCGGGGCCGGCTGCGCTTCGGCGCCTCGGAGGACTTCGTCCTGACCCGGCTGCCGGAGATCCTGGAAGGCTTCCGCTACGACCACCCGGAGGTCGACCTGGAGCTGACGGTGGAGCTGTCCGGCACCCTGCACGAGCGGCTGGCCGCCGGGAAGCTCGACCTGGTGCTGGCCAAGCGGCTCCCGGAGGATCCGCGCGGCGAGCTGGTCTGGCGGGACGACCTGGTGTGGATCGGCGCCGAGCGGCTGCGGCTGGACCCCGACCGGCCCGTTCCGCTGATCGTGTACCCGCCGCCGGGCATCACCCGGGCCCGCGCGCTGGAGGTGCTGGAACGGCAGGGACGCGACTGGCGGATCGTGTGCACGAGCGGCAGTCTCAGCGGGCTGATCGCGGCGGCCCGCGCCGGCCTCGGCGTGATGGCCCACTCCCGGCGGCTGATCCCGCCGGACCTGTTCCGGCTGCCCGACCGGGCCGGCCTGCCGGAGCTGGGCAAGGTCGACTTCGTCCTCGTCCACGGCCACCGCCGGGGCCCCGCCGAGGGCGCCGCGGACGCGCTGGCGGCGGCGGTCCTGGCGGGCGGCGAGCGGCTGCGGCGCAGGAGCGGCTGACACCGGCGCCCACGCGCCGGGGCGGCTCACCGCGCCGGGCGGTACGTCAGCTGCTTCACCCGCCGCAGGAAGGGCGTCGTCTCCACGTGCTGGACCCCGTCCAGGTGACCCAGGGGCCCGCTCAGGTAGGCGTACAGCGCGGCGGTGTCGCGGACGACGACAGTGACGACGAGGTGGGACGGCCCCGCGGTGGCCGACACGAAGGCGACCTCGTCGTGGGTGGCGAGGGCCCGGCCGACGGAGTCCAGGGCGCCCGGTGCGGTGGTGATCCACAGGATGGCCGCCGTGGGATGGCCGAGGATCGCGGAGTCGTACTCGATGTCGACGTACACCGCGCCGGAGGCGATCAGGGCGGACAGGCGGCGTTTGATCGCGGACTCGGAGCGCCCGGTGGCCCGCTGGAGTTCGGGGTAGGTGGCGCGGCCGTCGCGTTCGAGGACGGCGAGCAGCGGGGCGTCCCCGGGCTCCAGGCGGGCGGGACCGGGCTCGGGCTCGGGCAGGTCGGGGCGCAGGGCGGCGATCTGCTCGTCGCTGAGCGCACGGAACTTGGGCAGCCAGCCGACCGGGCCGCCGTAGAAGCGGTGCAGGAGTTGCAGGGCGCGGATCTCCACGACGCTCGGGGTGCGGGGCAGCTTGCCGAGCAGCAGGTCGTCGTGCTCGCCGGGGCTGCGCGGCCGGGTGAGGCAGGCGATCTCGGTGCCGCCGGAGGCCAGCCCTATCCAGTAGGTGTCGGGGCGCCGGGCGAGCGCGTCGGCGATGACGGTGGCGCCGTCGGGCGCGCAGCGCAGCCGCAGCATCCACTGGTCCTGGCCGAGGCGTACGGCGTCGCGCAGCACGACGACGCGCAGGCCGCCCTCGGCGCACAGGCGGTGGTAGCGGCGGGCGACGGTCCGGTCGGAGACGCCGAGGACGGCGGCGATCCGGCTGAAGGGGGCCCGGCCGTCGACCTCCAGCGCGGAGAGCAGCTGGAGGTCCAGCAGATCGAAGGTGTCGGATTCCATCCGCAGCATGCTCTCCCCCGCCGGATTCCGTCGCATGTGGGGTTCCTGGACGCCGGATCGTCCGTCGTGCGGTCATCGTACGGGGCGTTACGCAGTCCGTTCGGACAGGGGAGTTGAGGACATGCGCAGATGGGGGACGCTCACGGCCGTGTGCCTGGGCACGTTCATGCTGCTGCTGGACGTGACCATCGTGGTGGTGGCGCTGCCGGACATGGCGGGCTCGCTGCACGCGTCGCTGGGAGACCTGCAGTGGGTGGTCGACGGGTACGCGCTGGCGCTGGCCGCGCTGCTGCTCGGGGTGGGTGCCGCGGCGGACACCCTGGGGCGGCGCCGGGTGCACGTGACGGGCGTGGTGCTGTTCGCGGCGGCCAGTCTGCTGTGCGGGCTGGCGTCCGGGCCGGGGATGCTGGTGGCGGCGCGGGCGCTCCAGGGCGTCGGCGGGGCGGCGATGTTCGCGACGACGCTGCCCCTGCTGGCCTCGGCCTACCAGGGCCGGGAGCGCTCCACGGCCCTCGGGGTGTGGGGCGCGGTCAGCGGCGGCGCCGCGGCGGTCGGGCCGGTGCTGGGCGGGCTGATCACGCAGGGTCCGGGGTGGCGGTGGATCTTCTTCGTGAACCTGCCGGTGAGCGTGGTCGCGGTGTGGCTGACGCTGCGGGCGGTCCCCGAGTCCCGGGGACCGCGCGGACGGGGCGTGGACTGGGCGGGCACGGCGGCCTTCGCGGTGTTCGCGGGCGGTGCGACGTACGCCGTCGTGCGCGCCGGTGAGGACGGCTGGACGGCGCCCGTCACGCTGACCGCGTTCGCCGTGTCCGCGCTGGCCCTGCTGGTGTTCGTGCTGGTGGAGCGGCGCGTGGCGCACCCGCTGCTGGATCTGTCGCTGCTGCGCCGGCCGGCGTTCGTCGGGGTGATGGTGGGCTCGTTCGCGTTCAACGGGGTGGCGTTCGGCGGGATCCCGTACCTGTCGTTGTGGATGCAGACGCTGCTCGGCATGTCACCGGTGCGGGGCGGGCTCACGCTGCTGCCGATGACGGCGGTGTCCATGGTGGTGGCGGTGCTGGTCGGGCGGCTGCTGCACGGGGCGCCGGCCTGGCTGACGGTCGGCGGCGGGCTGCTGCTGATCGCCTCGGGCACCCTGTGCCAGGCGGTGCTGGACGCGGGTGCGGACTGGACGGCGCTGGTGCCCGGGTTCGTGCTGGTCGGGGTCGGCACCGGGTTCGTGGCGCCGACGGTGGCCGGGGCGGCGCTGGCGGCCGTGCCCCCGGAGAGGTCCGGAATGGCGGGCGGCGCGGTGAACACGGTCCGGCAGCTCGGGTACGCGCTCGGGGTGGCCGTCTTCGGCACCGTCCTCACCTCCCGGATGAGCGGGCGGCTCCCGGACGGCGCGGCCCACACACTGGCCGGCGGCGGTGCCGGGGCACTGCGCGGGGCCTTCCCCGAGCACACGCTGCGGGCCGCGTTCGCCTCGGGCCTGAACGGCGCGCTCGTCGTGGCGGGGCTGGCCGGGACGGTGGCGGGCGCCCTGGTGCTGGCGCTCGTCCGGGCGGGCCGGCCGACGCCGCCGAAGGCCTCCGGCACCGTGGCGGAGGAGGCGGTGGCGGCCCGCGGCTGAGCGGCGGACCGGCACTCCAGGTGCGCGGGGCGGTCACGGAGCGGTGTTCCGGGGCCGCCTGCCGCGCGTGGGGCCGTAATCGGCGCGTACAGATTCGGTGGAGATTACGGCACCGAAACTTACTGACCCGTCAGTAGTTGTGTCCGGCCCTTCCCCATGTGCGGGCATTTCGGGGTCGTCGTCCAGGCGGAACGTGAGGTTTGCTCGGTTTCCGCAACCCCTCCCGCACGCCGACCGGGTGGGGTAGCTTTCAGGCCGCTGTGCGGTGCGTGGACCAACGTCACTGAGGCGCGAGACACGGGGAGCGAGGTTGCGCGAGTTCACCAACCCTCCGTTGGCGTCGCCGCCGCCGGTGGGCGGTCTGGCAGACGTCGTCTTCGACCATGCCCGGACCGACCCGCTGCACATCGCGCTCGGCCGCAAGGACGCCTCCGGACAGTGGCGGGACGTCACCTCCGCCGAGTTCCGCGACGAGGTCATGGCCCTCGCCAAGGGGCTGCTGGCGCGCGGCATCCGCTTCGGCGAACGCGTCGCGATCATGTCCCGCACCCGCTACGAGTGGACCCTGTTCGACTTCGCCCTGTGGACGATCGGCGCCCAGGTGGTGCCCGTCTACCCCACCTCCTCGGCCGAACAGTGCTTCTGGATGCTCTACGACGCCGAGGTGTCCGCGGCCGTCGTGGAACACGAGGACCACGCGATGACCATCGCCACCGTCATCGACCGGCTGCCGCGACTGCGCCAGCTGTGGCAGCTCGACGCGGGCTGTGTGCAGGAGCTGTACGACGCCGGCGCGCACCTGGACGACGAGGTGGTGCACCGGCACCGGGAAGCGGTCACCCCCGACTCGGTGGCCACCGTCATCTACACCTCCGGCACCACCGGCCGCCCCAAGGGCTGTGTGATCTCCCACGGCAACTTCATGTTCGAGGCGGACACCGTGATCCAGCGCTGGGAACCGGTGTTCCACTCGAAGAAGGGCGACGAGGCGTCGACGCTGCTGTTCCTGCCGCTGGCGCACGTCTTCGGGCGGATGGTGGAGGTCGCCGCGATCCGCGGCCGGGTCCGCTTCGGGCACCAGCCCCAGCTGCACGCCGCCGCCCTCCTGCCCGACCTGGCCGCCTTCCAGCCCACGTTCATCCTCGCCGTGCCGTACATCTTCGAGAAGGTGTTCAACGCGGCCCGCCGCAAGGCCGAGAAGGAGGGCAAGGCGGGGCCGTTCGAGAAGGCCGTCGACATCGCTGTCAGATACGCGGAGGCGGTGGAGGCGAAGGCGTGGGGCATCGGGCCCGGCCCGTCGGCGGGGCTGCGGATGCAGCACCAGCTCTTCGACAAGCTGGTGTACGCGAAGGTCCGGGCCGCGATGGGCGGCCGGATCCGCAACGCGATGTCGGGCGGATCGGGGATGGACCGCCGGCTGGGGCTGTTCTTCGCGGGCGCGGGCGTGCAGATCTACGAGGGGTACGGCCTGACCGAGTCGACGGCCGCGGCGACCGCCAACCCGCCCGAGCGCACCCGCTACGGCACCGTGGGCCAGGCCATCCCGGGGGTGACCGTGCACATCGCCGACGACGGGGAGATCTGGCTGCGCGGCGCGAACGTCTTCCAGGGGTACCTCAACAACCCCAAGGCCACCGACCAGACCCTGCACGACGGCTGGCTCGCCACCGGCGACCTCGGCTCCCTGGACGAGGACGGCTATCTGACCATCACCGGCCGCAAGAAGGAGATCCTGGTGACCTCCGGCGGCAAGAGCGTCTCCCCGGGCGTGCTGGAGGAGCGGGTCCGCGAACATCCGCTGGTCAACCAGTGCATCGTCGTCGGCAACGACCGTCCCTACATCGCGGCCCTGGTCACCCTCGACCAGGAGGCCGTCGAACACTGGCTCCAGATGCGCGGCAAGCCGAGGATGACCCCGGCCAAGCTGGTGCACGACCCGGACCTGGAGACGGAGGTGCGGCGCGCGGTGGTCGCGGCCAACACCCTCGTCTCCCAGGCCGAGTCGATCCGCACCTTCCGCATCCTGGCCCAGCCGTTCACCGAGGAACACGGCCTGCTGACCCCGTCGCTGAAGCTGAAGCGGAAGGCGATCGAGAAGGCGTACGCGGACGAGGTCGAGGCGCTCTACCGGACGTGACCGGTCTGCGGGAACCGCGTCCGGCATTGCCGCGGGAAGCGGTCGCGACATCAAGTCACCGCGGTTACCCTCCTGTTGGGATCTCCGCCCGCCTGGGTCACGGTCCGTCATCGCAGGCTCCAGCGCACACGGGGGAAGTACGGTCATGGCCGACATCAGGGTCGAGACGGTGTCGCTCGACGCGGCGGGCAACCGGCAGATCGCGAGCCGCACCCGCACCACGGCGAGCCTCGACGAACGCGCCGAAGACATCGAGCGGGCCATCGTGCAGGCCTCGGAGATCGCCCAGCGCTCCCTGGACCGGGTGCCGCGGCGCGACGGATGGACGGTACGGAGCCTGGACGTCACCTTCGGACTGACCCTGGCGGCGGAGGCCGGGGTCATCCTGTCCAAGGCGTCCGCCGAGGCCTCCTTCGAAGTGACCCTCACCGTGGAGCGCGCCCCGGAGACGGGGACGGCGTGACCGGCGCGGGGTACTGGGTCGACCTCTACCGAGCCCGGCAGCGGCTCGGCGGCGGCTTCCTGCTCACCCGGCGGTTCGTCCTCACCGCGCTGCACTGTCTGCGCGGCCTGGCTGTGGAGGAGTGCGTCGACATCCGGCTCGCCGACGGGCGCAGTGTCGGCGGCCGGGTCTGCCGACAGGACAAGGAGGCCGACCTGGCGCTGGTCGAGATCGCCGCAGAGCACCACGTGGACCTGCCGATCCCCGCGGCGGACGTGGCGCAGGACGGGGACCGCTGGCGCGGCCCGTACCGGCCGGCCGCCGACGAGGTCCACCTCAGCGGCCGGATCGACCGCACCGCACCGCACCTGTGCGCCGGCGGTACGACCATCGAGGCGCTCCAGCTCACCGCGGACCAGCAGCTCGGCGACTACTCCGGCTACTCGGGCGGGCCCGTGGAGGGCGTGCCGCCCGGGGACGACCGGCAGCCCGCGGTCGTAGGCATCCTCATCGAGCAGACCCCGGACCGGTCCGACGGCTCCCGTGCCACCAACGTCCTCATCGCGGCCACCCTCGGGGAGGCGATGCGCCGCTTCGACCACCTCGACGTCGCGCACCTCGTGGACGTACTGCGCCCCGCCGGATCGCGAGCCGCCACGGACAGTCCGCAGCCCCCGCGTTTCTCCGGCACCGAGGCGCTCCTGCGCCAGCTGGACGACTGGGCCGAACGCAGGATCCTCGACCCGGCGCAGCTCGCCGAGCTCAAGTTCCTGACCGTCCAGAAACTCATCGACAAGGAACTCGGCGGAGGGGGCGCATGACCGGGTCGGCACCTGACGTCCCCTGGGTGTGGCGCGAGGCGTTGCGACACGCAGAGCAGGCGCGCCCCGACCAGATCACCGACCGTGAGCGGGCCGCCGTCGCGGCCCGGCTGCTGAGCCAGAGCGAGGCGTTGCTGGCCCATCCCGATCTCGGCCGGGCCTGCGCCCGGCTCATCGCGCGGCTCGACGTTCTCGGTCTGCGGGCCGCGTCGCACGCCCTTCTGGAACAGGTGGTGTCCCGACTGGCCTGGGACGCGCGGCGGCTGCGCACCGACCTCGACTCGCTCAACCACCTGGCCGTCGTCCTGGCCGACCGCGGCCACCTCCCGGCCGCCTCGACCGTGCTGGGGACGGCCATGGAGCTGGGCGCACGCCAGGGCACCGGCCTCGTCGCCGCCAGGACGTTCGCCAACCTGGCCGCGACGCGCATACGGCTGGGGGACCACCGCGGGGCTACCGAGGCCGCGACGGAGGCACTTCACCGGGTGCCGGAGGACGACAGCGACACCGTGGACCATCTCGAGCTGCGCCTGCTGGCGACGTGTGTCCTCGCAGCAGCGGCCCAGATCCAGGACCGGCACCGTGACGCTGACCGGCTCGTCGATGACATCGAGTTGACCGTCCGGCGCCTCGTCGCGGTGCTGGGCGGACAGCACCCGGTCACACTGTCAGCGCTCGTGGCGCTGGCGACCGCCGAGTTCGAGTCCGCCAGAGCCGCCGACGACCGGGGCCGCATGGACCGGGCGGCGGACGTCCTGGCCATCGCGGCCCAGAAGTCGGCGGCGACCGTCGGGGCCCTGCACCCCCAGGCGGTGGCGGCGCTGGTGAGCCTCGCCGCCGCGGAGGGCGACTCCGCCGTGCACAGCGGAGACGGACGACGGCTGCGGGCAGCCGGGCGTCTGGTGGCCACCGCACGCTGGCGGGCCGAGACCGCCGCCCGCGGCTCGGCGACGGCCCGCCCAAGACCCGGCAGCCGGCCCGCCTCTCCTTCCTTGTCGGCTCCTCCCACGACGTCAGCACCGGTACACCGGCGAGCCGCGGCCGTACCGGCCCCGCCCCAGCAGTTCAAGGTGCTCGGCCCGGTACGGCTGTACCGGTACGGCGACGAGGCACCCGCCGGTTCTCCTCAGCAACGCGCCCTACTCGCCGTCCTGTTGCTGCGCGCCGGCCGCACCGTCACTGCCGCCGAACTCATCAATGCCCTCTGGGGGAAGGATCACCCGTCACAGGCGCTGGCGGCCGTGCGCACCTACGCGTCCCGGCTCCGCAAGATCCTGAACCCCGGCGTCCTGGTCAGCGAATCCGGCGGTTACGCCATCACGGTCGCGCCGGGCTCCCTCGACCTTGAGCAGGCGCAGCACCTCGCCGCCGAGGCGGAACGCTGCCGCACGGACGGTAAGTCCGCGCGGGCACGGGTACTGCTCGACAAGGCGTTGGCGCTGTGGGACGGGGAGGCACTGCAAGGCGTGCCCGGACCCTTCGCCGAGGCGCACCGGGCCAGGCTGGAAGCATGGCGGCTGGAGCTGAGGGAAGCCCGGCTCGGCCTCGATCTGGAACTGGGCGCACACGCGGAGGCCGTCTCCGAACTCACCTCACTCACCGCGGCGCACCCGCTGCGCCAGCGCCTTCGCGAGCTGCAGATGCTGGCCCTGTACCGCGGCGGCAGACAGGCCGAGGCCCTCGCCGTGTATGCCGACACCCGGCGCCTTCTTGCGCAGGAACTGGGCGTCGAACCGGGACCCGCGCTACGGGAACTCCAGCAGCGCATCCTCGAGTCCGACCCTGCGTTGGGCGGCGCCGACGACGGTGCCGAGGCGCCCTACCGGGCGGCTCTCGTGCGGCCCGCCCAACTGCCGGCAACGGTCTCGGACTTCACGGGACGGACAGCACCCGTCGGCGAGTTGGTCACGCTGTTGACGACCAAACCGGGCTTCCTGACGGCCATCTCGGGTGCCGCCGGCATCGGCGGCATCGGCAAGACGACTCTCGCAGTCCACGTCGCCCATGCCGCCCGGTCCGCGTTCCCCGACGGGCAGCTCTACGCGGATCTGCAGGGCGTGGGGCCGCGGGCCGCGGAGCCCGAGACCGTGCTCGGCAGCTTTCTGCGCGCTCTCGGTACGCCCGACGCCCAGATCCCGGACTCCCTGCACGACCGCGCGGCCCTGTACCGCTCGATGCTGGACCGGCGCCGGGTCCTGGTGCTGCTGGACAACGCCCGGGACTCGGCGCAGGTGCGGCCGTTGCTCCCGGCCGCTCCGGGCTGCGCGACCGTCATCACGAGCCGGGTGCGTATGGTCGATCTGGCCGGTGCCCATCTGGTGGACCTCGATGTGCTCAGCCCCGACGAGGCGGTCCAGTTCTTCACCGGGATCGTGGGCGAGGAGCGGGTGGCCTCGGAGCGGGAGGCGGCCCTGGACGTAGTCAGCGCCTGCGGTTTCCTGCCGCTCGCGATCCGCATCGCGGCGTCCCGGCTGGCGGCCCGACGCACCTGGACCGTGGCCGCCCTGGCCGCCAAGCTCGCCGACGAGCGGCGACGGCTGGACGAACTCCAGGCCGGCGACCTCGCAGTACGGTCCTCATTCGAACTCGGCTACGGCCAGCTCGAACCCCATCAGGCGCGGGCCTTCCGACTCATCGGCCTTGCCGACGGACCGGACATCTCCCTCGCCGCTGCCGCCGCCATGCTGGACGGGCCGCCGGAGGAGACGGAGGACCAACTGGAGGCGCTGGTCGACACCGGCTTCCTGGAGTCCGCGGCACCGGGCCGCTACCGCTTTCACGACCTCACGCGCCTGTACGCCCGGGCCTGCGCCGAGCGGGAGGCCCCCGAGGAGCGCGACGCGGCCCTCACCCGGCTGCTGGACTTCTATCTGGCGAGCGCGGCCGAGGCATACGCAGTGGAGCACCCCGGCGACCGCAGTGTGGAACACCTGGCACCGACGTCCCGTACGGCAGCCGAGTTCTCCTATCTGGAGGACGCGCGGCGCTGGCTGGGCGTTGAGACGGAGGGCATTCTGTCCTGCGCCCGGCAGCTGGCGCACGGCGCTCGGCTGCGCCGGGCGATCGATCTGCTCTGGAGCGTCAAGGACACGGTCGGCGTCCGCAGTCCCCGGCTGTACCACGAGACCGCCGCGGCTGCGAAGCGTGCCGCGCATGCGGCGCGCGACGCGCAGGCCGAGGGCCGGGCCTGCGCCGCGCTGACGGCCGTTCACCTGACGGCGGGCGACCTGCGCGCGGCCGACGCGGAGGCCCAGCGGGCGCTGGTGCTGGCCCTCGCCGTCGACGACCCGGTGACCGGCGCGTGGGTCCAGTACGACCGCGGTGTCATCGCGCTCCAGGAGGGCAGGTTCCCGGAGGCGGACCGCTTTCTGCGAGAGGCGCTGTCCCGTTTCCGCGCCGACGACAACCCGTTCGGCGTTGCCAGCGCACTGTGTCAGCTGTCCCACGCCGAGGCGGGCATCGGCAATGTGCGCAGTGCTGTCGCGCTGGCCGAGGAGGCCGTCGAACGCATCGGTCCCGAGGCCGCGACCCTGGCGCTGGCCGAGTCGCGGTATGCGCTCGGCATCGCGCTGTCCGCGGCCGGCCGGACCCGCGAGGCGCTGAGCCAGCTGGATCAGGCGTTGGTGATCTTCGAGGACTGTGGGCAGGCGCTCGGTGAGGGCATGGTCCGCTTCCGGCGTGCCCAGATCCAGTTGGCACTACAGGAGCCCGGCCGGGCCGCCGCTGAGGCGGAGCAGGCTCTCGCGGTGCTCAGCGGGGTCGGGGGCGACCGGCGACGGGCCGACGTGCTGGTGGTCCTGGGGGACGCGATGGCCGGGCAGGGCGAGTCGGCGCGGGCCCGGACCTGTTGGGCAGAGGCGCTGGCGGTCTACCAACGCGTCCGAGGCCCGGAGGGCGAGGAGCTGTGCCGTCCGCTGCAGGAACGGCTGCACCGCTCCGGTCGTAGGGCAGGCGACGGAGCCGGCCGTCTGTCGGGAAGCTGATCCAATCCCGCGGTCAGGAATGCGAACCCGGCCGTGATCGTTGACGATGGGAGTACCACCTTGTCGACAACCGAAGGATCAAGAGGCTCGTGAGCAGCAAGGTCCCCCCGATCATCCTCAACAACGGCGTCGAGATGCCCCAGCTGGGCTACGGCGTCTGGCAGGTGCCGGACGACGAGGCCGAGCGGGCCGTCGCCACGGCACTGGAGGCCGGGTACCGCAGCATCGACACCGCTGCGATCTACGGCAACGAAGAGGGCACCGGCAAGGCCATCGCCGCCTCCGGCCTGCCCCGTGAGGACATCTTCGTCACCACCAAGCTCTGGAACAGCGACCAGGGGTACGACTCCACGCTGCGCGCGTTCGACACGTCGCTGGAGAAGCTGGGGCTCGACTACGTCGACCTCTACCTGATCCACTGGCCGCTGCCGTCCCGGGACAGGTACCTCGACACCTACAAGGCGTTCGAGAAGCTGCACGCCGACGGCCGTGTCCGCGCCATCGGCGTCTCCAACTTCCTTCCCGAGCACCTGCGGCGGCTGATCGAGGAGACCTCGGTCATCCCCGCGGTCAACCAGATCGAGCTGCACCCGCACCTGCAGCAGCGCGAGGCGCGCGAGTTCCACGCCGAGCAGGGCATCGCCACGGAGGCCTGGTCGCCGCTCGGCCAGGGCAAGGGCCTGCTGGAGGTGCCGGCGATCGTCGCCATCGCGCAGAAGCACGACCGCACCCCGGCCCAGGTCGTGCTGCGCTGGCACATCCAGCTCGGCAACGTCGTGATCCCGAAGTCCGTGACGCCGTCCCGGATCAAGGAGAACATCGAGGTGTTCGACTTCAGCCTGGACGACGAGGACCTCGCCGCGATCAGCGCGCTCAACGAGGACCGGCGCCTGGGCCCCGACCCGGCCACCTTCGACGTGGGCTGACAGCCGGGCCGTCCGCACGCACACCCCGCAGCACCCGGCACGGCCGTGGGGGGGGGGCCCGACGCCCGGGGGACGGCCGGGGGCCGGGGGTGGGGGGCCGCGCCGCGGTAATGTGTAAAAGAGGGCCGCGGGTCTGAGTAGAAAAA